>DATMBC010000010.1 GCA_035559435.1 bacterium | reverse complement strand
TTGCGCCGTGCGGGACGGGTCTTTGACCCGCCATCACGTGAGGGTTTTCAACTCGTTGGCCACCGCGAAGTCACAACCGGTCATCCGGGCGAGCTGTTCCAGCGTGACTTCGGCGGCTTTTTCCTTCAGCAGCAGTCCGTTCTGCGCGTCCACATCAAAGACGGCATACTCGGTGATAATCATGTCGACACACCGCCGTCCGGTCAGCGGCAGGTTGCACTCTTTGAGAATCTTGTGCGAGCCGTCTTTGGCAGTGTGAGTCATCGTGACGATGACATGCCGGGCCCCGGCCACCAGATCCATCGCCCCGCCCATTCCCTTGATCAGTTTGCCGGGAATCATCCAGTTGGCCAGATCGCCGTGCTGCGACACCTGCATGGCGCCGAGGATGGTAATGTCGATATGGCCGCCGCGGATCATGGCGAAGGAATCGGCCGAGGAGAAATACGAGGAGCCGGGAATCTCGGTGATCGTCTGCTTGCCGGCGTTGATCAAGTCGGGATCTTCCTCGCCGGGGTATGGGAAGGGCCCGATCCCAAGGAGGCCGTTCTCCGACTGCAGGATAATGTTGACGCCCGGCGGGATGTGGTTGGCCACGAGGGTCGGCATCCCGATGCCGAGATTGACGTAGTAGCCGTCGCGCAGTTCCTGCGCGGCGCGGCGGATGATGCGATCCTGTGGATTGCTCGGCATGGCGGCTCAGGGACGGGGACGCGTCGTGCGCTGTTCGATGCGCTTTTCGTAGCGCACGCCCTGGAAGAGATGGTGAACGTAGATGCCGGGTGTGTGCACATGGTCCGGATCGATCGCGCCGACCGGAACCATTTCCTCGACTTCCGCCAGCGTGATGCGCCCGGCGGTGGCCATCATCGGGTTGAAATTGCGCGCGGTCTTGCGGTAGACCAGATTGCCGAGCGGATCCCCGCGCCAGGCCTTGATCAGCGACAGGTCGGCCGTCAGGCCGCGTTCGAGCACATACTCGCGCCCGTCGATGACCCGCGTCTCCTTCCCTTCGGCCACCAACGTACCGACACCGGTGGGAGTGTAAAACCCCGGAATCCCGGCGCCGCCGGCGCGGATGCGTTCGGCGAAGGTGCCCTGCGGGACAAATTCGATCTCCAATTCGCCGTTCAAGTATTGCTGCTCGAAGATCGCGTTCTCGCCGACATAGGTGGAGATCATTTTGCGGATCTGTCGTGTTTGCAGAAGCAAACCCAGACCAAAATCGTCGACGCCCGCGTTGTTGCTGATGACGGTGAGATTCTTGATGCCGGAGTCGCGCAAGGCGGCGATCAGGTTCTCCGGAATGCCACAGAGACCGAATCCGCCGGCCATGATGGTCATTCCGTCGCGTAGATCCACTTTCGACAGCGCCTCGCGGGCATCGGCAACGACTTTGCTCATCGTCTCATCCCTCAGAGCCGGGGAAGATACAGGAGCGCAGCGGGCGAAATCAACCCATCAGGGGACCGTTTGACACAAAGTCGAAGCCCGATGGCCGACTGTGACCGTCGTGCCTGCGGGAAAGCGGCAAGTCGCCTATTTTTTCAGCGGCTCGGACAATTCGATCAGCGTGCCAAGCGCCGAGGACGGGTGCACGAACGCGATCTTGTCGTGCTCGGCCCCGCGACGGGGGGCGGCGTCGATCAGTTTCACGCCGTGATCGGACAGGAAGGCCATCTGCTTTTCGATGTTGTCGGTCTCGAAACAGATGTGGTGGATGCCGGGGCCATGCTTGGCCAGAAACCGCCCGACCGGCGAATCCTCCCGGGTGGGCGCGATCAGCTCGATCTTGGTGCCCGCGGAGAAGTTGACGAAGGCGACCTCCACCTTCTGGTCGTCGACACGGTGACGGTCGGTGATCTCGCCGCCCATGACATCGTGATAGAAGGCGCAGGCGCGATCGAGGTTGGTGACGGCAATCGAGATATGGGCGATCTTCTTAAGCATCCTGGTCTCCTTCCAGAAGGGACGGACGGTCGGGTTTGACAGACGGGGTCGGCAGTCACCCGCCTTGGGCGCGTTGGTATTCTCCCCAGACTGCGCGGAGCGTGTCGGCGATCTCGCCGAGAGTGGCCTGTGCCTCGACGCAGGCGACGATTTGCGGCATCAGATGGCCGTCGCCGCGCGCCAGCGTCTCCAGTTGCGCCAGCGCGCCGGCAACCTGCGCCGCATCGCGGCCGGCGCGGGCGGCGGCCAGGCGCGCGCATTGCTCGCGCTCCAACGCCGGATCCAGCTGGGCGATGGCAATCGTCGCGGTCTCGTCTTTGACGAAGCGATTGACCCCGACGACGGTCATCTCGCCACTTTCGATGCGTCGCTGGTAGTCGACGGCAGAGCGCTCAATTTCGCGGGCAAAGTACCCCGTTTCGACGGCGGCGACCGCGCCGCCGAGTTTATCGACCGCGTCGAGCAGGGCGGTCACCCGCGTTTCGAGTTCGTTGGTCAGTGATTCGATGAAGAACGAGCCGGCGAGCGGGTCGGCGGTCTCGACGGCGCCGGACTCATAGGCGATCACTTGCTGGGTGCGCAGCGCCAGCTCGGCCGATTCGGCGGTCGGAAGCGCGAGCGCTTCGTCGTAGGCGTTGGTGTGCAGCGACTGCGTGCCGCCGAGAACGGCCGCCAGCGCCTGCAGCGTGACGCGCGGAACGTTGACCAGCGGCTGCTGGGCGGTGAGCGTGGAGCCGGCGGTCTGTGTGTGGAAGCGGAAGCGCATCGACTCGGCTTTCCGCGCGCCGTAGCGTTCCTTCATGATCCGGGCCCAGAGGCGGCGGGCGCAGCGGAACTTGGCGATTTCCTCGAACAGATTCTTGTGCGCGTTCAGGAAGAACGACAGCCGCGGGGCGAAATCATCCACCTCCAACCCGGCGGCGCGCGCGTTGTCAACGTAGGCGATGCCATTGGCCAAGGTGAAGGCGATCTCCTGCGCCGCGGTGGAACCGGCCTCGCGGATATGGTAGCCGGAAATCGAAATCGGGTTCCAGCGCGGCAGGGTCGCGTGGCAATAACGGATCGTGTCGGCAATCAGCCGCATCGACGGCTTCGGCGGATAGATGTAAGTGCCGCGGGCGATGTACTCCTTCAGGATGTCGTTCTGGATGGTGCCGGAGAGCCCGTCGAGGGGCACACCCCGCCGTTTGGCGACCGCGACCACCAGCGCCAGCAGGATGGCGGCGGTCGCGTTGATGGTCATCGAGATCGACACCTGTTCGAGCGGAATCTGATCGAGGAGGACTTCCATGTCCCAGAGTCCGTCGATGGCGACGCCGGTGCGGCCGACTTCGCCGCGCGCCAGGCGGTGGTCGGAGTCGTAGCCCATCTGCGTGGGCAGATCGAAAGCAATCGACAGCCCGGTCTGCCCCTGCGCAAGCAGATGGCGATAGCGGGCGTTGGATTCGCGCGCGGTGCCGAATCCGGCGTACTGGCGCATGGTCCACAGGCGCCGGGTGTACATGCCCTCGTAGATGCCACGCGTGAAGGGGTAATGGCCGGGGACGCCGAGATCACGCGATGGATCGAAACCATCGGGCCAGCGATCGTAGAGCGGCGCAATGGGAATTCCGGAGGACGTGGTGGGCGGGGCTTTTGGTTTATCGTCCATGGGCGGCGCTCAACCCTGATAGGCCTTCCAGGCCTGGTAATAGGTGCTGACGGCATCGAGAAAGCCGCCGTGACGCGGATGCCAGCCGAGCACACGCACGGCCTTGCGCGAGTCGATGTGCTGATCCAGCGCGAGGCAATCGGCGAACAGGCCGAATTTGGCGCGCGCCTCCTCCATCGGCATGGTCGGGATCGTCCCTTGGTAGCCGGCGGCACGCGCCGCGGCGGTGGCCAGTTCCAGCACGGTGTGGCGCGAGCGGTCGGTCAGGTTGAAGATGTCCGACGACCGTCCGCTCTCCACGGCCTTCACGTAACCGGAGGCGACGTCGTCGACATGGATCATCGACCAGCGGTTGCGTCCATCGCCGACGACCAGCGGCGGTTTGCCTTCGGAGGGCCCCTTGAACCAGAGTCCGGTCATCCCGCCCTGCCGACCGTAGACACACCCCGGACGGATGACGATGCCGCGCAGGTTGCCGGCCTTGAGCACCATCTCCTCATGCGCGGGGCGCCATGGCTTGAGTTTGACCGGGTTGAGCGGCGCGGTCTCATCGATCAGCGCATTGCCGGTGTCGCCGTAGACCCAGACGCCGCTGGTGTAGACCAGCGTCTTGGGTTGCGGCCCCTTGCCGGCGATCTGGAGGAATGCCTCGAGGCACTGGTGGTCGAGCCGCTCGTTGTCGGTCTTGTCCTCGGCGGCGTGCACGATGACCGAACAGCGGGCGGCGGCGTCAAGGAAGCCGGTGATGTTGTCGAGGGCGCCGACAACCGGATGAATCTCATGCCGGGTCAGCTTAACGCCCTTCTCCGCCGAACGCACCAGTCCCCAGACCTCATGGCCGGCGCGCCGCAGCGCAAGCGCAACGTTCATGCCGATGTATCCGGTGGCGCCGGTGACGAAGATGCGCATATGAATCCATCCTGTTCTATTCAATGACCGCCAGTTCACGCCCGCCTTCGACCGCCTGGCCGGCGTTGACCGACAAGGATAATACGCGTCCGGCGCGCGGCGCCTTGACATCGTTTTCCATCTTCATCGCCTCGAGCACCAGGAGCCGGTCGCCCTTCTGCACCTGCGCGCCCGCCTCGACGAGGACTTTCACGACCAATCCGGGCATCGGCGCCTTGACCACGGTGCGTCCGGCGGGGCGATCGGAGAGGCCAGCGCGCCGCTGCAGATCGGCCAGCCGTTCATCAAGCACGGTGCAGTGATAGCGATTGCCGACGTAAGTCAGCGCCAAACGCCCCTCTTCCTCTTCCACGCGCAGATCATAGGAGCGGCCGTTGACGATCAGGTGCAGGTTGTGTCCGGTGCCGCCGATCCAGGCGTGAGAGTACTCGACCGGGCGACCATTGAGGATCACCCGATGGTCTTCGGGAGGAAATTCGATCCTGATGCGGTCGTCTCCGATTTCAGCGATATAACCTTTCATAGACTCCTCACCGTGGGTCCCTGGTGCGCCATGGGCCAGCGCAGGGTTGATTCAACCCGTCCCTGTCGCAGCCAGTTGGATGCCTCCACCGCAACGCCGTCGCGGGTGACCGGGGCGTGCCGCTCCGCCTTATTGCGCGTATAGAGCGCGGCGGCCAGTGCGATGGCGTTGGCGACGCCATCGGAATGAATCGGCACCGGCTTGAACTCGCCGAGGTAGCGGGAGATGAAGTCGGTGGTCGTATTGCCCTTGCGGAACTCGGGATGCACCAGGATGCGGCGGTGGAACTCGATGGTCGAGACCACGCCGACGATTTGATACTCCTCCAGCGCCGCCGAAGCGCGCGCCATGGTCTCCTCGCGGTCTCGTCCCCAAACCACCAGTTTCGAAATCATCGGGTCATAGTAGATGGGCACGGTATAGCCCGAATAGACGCCGGAGTCGACGCGCACACCCGGCCCCTGCGGCTGACGGTAGACCGCCAGCCGCCCCGGCGTCGGCAGGAAGTTGTTCTCCGGATCTTCGGCGTAGATGCGAAACTCCATGGCGTGCCCGAACGGCCGTTCCGGTATCGCCGGCGGGGTCCATTGCACCCCCGAGGCGATGCGGAACTGCTCGATCACCAGGTCGACGCCGGTGACGGCTTCGGTGACCGGGTGTTCGACCTGCAGCCGGGTGTTCATCTCGAGGAAATAGAAATTGCGGTCGTTGTCGACGAGGAACTCGACGGTGCCGGCGCTGACATAGCCACAGGCCTCGGCGGCGGCCACCGCCGCGCGCGACATGCGGGCGCGCAGATCATCGGTCATCAGCGGCGACGGCGATTCCTCGATGACCTTCTGATGCCGCCGTTGGATCGAGCATTCCCGCTCAAACAGCGAGATGGCGCGTCCATACGGCCCGCCGAGCACCTGGATTTCGACATGGTGGGGGCGCTGGACGTATTTTTCCCAAAACATGCGTCCATCGCCAAAGGCGCGCTGGGCTTCGCGGCGGGCGCCCTCGAAGGCGTCGTTCCAGTCCTCGGGACGCTCGACCATGCGCATGCCCTTGCCGCCGCCGCCGGCCACGGCTTTCAGCAGGATCGGGAAACCGGCCTGCTGCGCCGCGCGCAATGCCTGCGCGGGATCCTCGATCGGCGAATCAGATCCGGGGACGACCGGCACCCCCGAGTGCCGCATGAGACGCCGGGCGGCAATCTTGTCGCCCATCAGCGAGATCGCCGAGGGCGGCGGGCCAATCCAGATCAGTCCCTCATCGACCACCCGCTGGGCAAAGGCCGCATTCTCCGACAGGAAGCCATAGCCGGGGTGAATCGCATCGGCGCCGGCTTTCCTGGCGGTGGCGATGATCATGTCGACGTTCAGGTAGCTTTCGCTGGGCGGCGGCGCGCCCAGATGGTAGGCGTGATCGGCCATGCGCACGTGGAGGGCGGCGCGATCGGCATCGGAATAGACCGCCACCGACTCGATGCCATAGCGTCGGCAGGCGCGGATGACCCGGACGGCGATCTCTCCACGGTTGGCGATCAGTACACGGCGCATGATGCGGCTCCCCTATGCGGATCGAATGCTTGTTACAGCCGGTCAGCGGCGTTCGGGCGCCCTCGGCCGCCGGACGTCGCCGGCGATACGTCCGCGCGGCGTTGTCATCACAGCGGAATGTTGCCGTGTTTTTTCGGCGGGTTCTGCTCGCGCTTGGTCTCGATGATGTCCAGGGCGCGAATCAGGCGCGCCCGGGTTTCCCGCGGCTCGATGACATCGTCGATATAGCCATACTGGGCCGCAACATACGGGTTGGCAAACTTGGCGCGGTACTCTTCGGCCAGACGTTCGGTCTCGGCCGCGGGGTCCTTGGCCGCCGCGATTTCCTTGCGGAAAATGATCTCGGCGGCGCCCTTGGGGCCCATGACCGCGATTTCGGCGGTCGGCCAGGCGACATTGTAATCGCCGCGGACGTGCTTCGAGTTCATGACGTCGTAAGCGCCGCCATAGGCCTTGCGCGTGATGACGGTGACCTTGGGCACCGTCGCCTCACAGAAGGCATAGAGCAGCTTGGCCCCGTGCTTGATGATCCCGCCGTGTTCCTGGGCGACACCGGGCAGGAACCCCGGGACATCCTCGAATACGACCAGCGGAATGTTGAAGGCATCGCAGGTGCGCACAAAGCGCGCGCCCTTAATCGACGAGGAAATGTCGAGCACGCCGGCCAGAACCGCGGGCTGATTGGCGACAATCCCGACGGCACGTCCGGCAAGCCGGGCGTAGCCCACCACGATGTTGCCCGCGTAGTCCGGCTGGATCTCGAGGAACTCGCCGTCATCAACCACGCGGGTGATGACTTCCTTGATGTCGTAGGGCTTGTTGGGATCCAGCGGCACGACGTTGTCCAGTTCGGCGTCGGCGCGGTCGGGCGGATCATCGGACTTGCGGCGCGGCGGCGTGTCGAGGTTGTTCTGCGGCAGGAAACTGAACAGCTTGCGCGTCAGGAGCAGGACCTCGGCGTCGTTGTCGGCGACCAGGTGGGCGATGCCGCTTTTTTCGGCGCAGACCTGCGCGCCGCCCAATCCCTCGAAATCGATTTCCTCGTGGGTGACGGTCTTCACGACATTCGGTCCGGTCACAAACATGTACGAGGTGCCGCGCACCATCAAAATGAAGTCGGTGATCGCCGGCGAGTAGACCGCGCCGCCGGCGCAGGGACCCATGATGAGCGAAATCTGTGGAATCACCCCTGAGCAAAGGGTGTTGCGCAGGAAGATGTCGGCATAGCCGCCGAGCGAGACCACGCCCTCCTGGATACGCGCGCCGCCGGAATCATTGAGTCCGATGACGGGCACGCCGGTCTTCAGCGCCATGTCCATGATCTTGCATATCTTGCGCGCGTGGCCTTCGGCCAGGGTGCCGCCGAAGACGGTGAAGTCCTGGCTGAAGACATAGACCGGGCGTCCCTCGATCCGTCCCGAACCGGTGACGACGCCGTCGCCCAGGGGGCGCTGGTCGGCCAGTCCGAAGTCGGTGGAGCGGTGGGTGACGAAGCGGTCCAGTTCTTCGAAGCTGCCTTCATCGAGGAGGATTTCGAGCCGCTCGCGGGCCAGCAGTTTGCCTTTGGCGCGCTGGGCGGCGGCGCGCTGCGCCCCGCCCGGCTCGGCGGCCAGGGCCCGCATCTCATGAAGTCGTTCGATCGGTGTGGGTTTGTTCATCGGTCTGACTCCCAACGATGGATTGTCATGCGGTGGTCGCGTTGGTGCCCGGCACGGGCTCGACATCCAGCCACTTTTCCTTCTGCACCAGACGTCCGAACATGATCGTCGTGTCGTGGTCAAAACCGATGATCGTGCGCGGATCGAGCGCGTCGGCCAGCAGCTTCTTTTTGGCCTTCATTGTGTCCATCGGGAACATGTCGACGGCCGCGACATAGGCGCCTTTGAGATGGAAGCGCGACGGGATGATATCGGCGTAGTAGAAAAAGCGGTCGTCGCCGCGGGTGACGCGTACCCCCTGGTGGCCGCGGGTGTGCCCGCCGGTTTTTACCACGCGGACGCCGGGAATGATGTCGATGTCGCCGTCGAGCAGGTGCAACTGGCCCGATTCCTCCAGCGCGCGCAGCCGGTGCTGGATGTAGACGGCGCTGGTGCGCTCGTCGGGGTGGGTCGCGTCCTCCCACTCGTCGCGCTGGACAAAGAAATCGGCGTTCGGGAAACGGAGACGCGGAGCGTCGGGATCGCCGGCAAATGCGCCGTTGGAGTGATCGGTATGCAGGTGCGTGAAGATAACGTGCGTCACTTCCGTGGGATGAACGCCGAGGGCCGCCAGCGATTCGTTGATCCGCGACGGCCCGCGGGGATCGTAGAGACGGATATCGAACTTCGAGAGGGCGTCGCCGAGGCCGGTGTCGAGCAGGACCACGGCCGTGCCGGTCTTGACCACGAACAGATTGGCCTGCAGCGGCACGCGGTTTTCGTCGTCGGGCGGGATCAGCTTCTGCCACATCATGCGCGGCACGACGCCGAACATGGTGCCGCCATCGAGCGCGAAGCGGCGTTCGACAAACCCGGCGATGTCCCAATCGCCCAGACGGATCGACTGCAGCTGCGGACCGTCCCCCGCCGTCATAGCAACCTCACTGACCGCTACGCCGGATCGCGCAGCATCGCGGCGGCGATGACCAGGCGCTGGATTTCCGACGTGCCCTCATAGATTTCGGTGATCCGCTGGTCGCGATACAATTTTTCGATCATCGAGAATTCGCCGATGTACCCGTAGCCGGCGTGAATCTGCATGGCGCGATCGACGCAGAAGTTGGCGGTCTCGGTGCAGTACAACTTCGCCATCGAGGCCTCCAACCCGAACTTGGCGCCCTTGTCCTGGAGCATGGCGGCGCGGTAGGCCAACCCGCGGGCGGCTTCAGTGCGCGTCTGCATGTCGGCGATCATCCACTGGATCGCCTGCTTCGAGGCCAACGGCTCGCCGAAGACCTTGCGCGACTTGGCGTAGTTGATCGACTCCTCGAGCGCGCGCTCGGCGATCCCCAGCCCCTGCGCCGCCACCCCGATGCGGGCCGAATCGAGCGTCGCCATCGCGTAACGAAAGCCCTTGTCGACTTCGCCCAGCAGGGCCGACTGCGGCACGCGCGTGTTGTTGAACCAGACGCGTCCGGTGGTCGCCGCGCGCATGCCCATCTTGTACTGCAGCACTTCCTTGCGGATGCCGTTGTGGCCGTTGTCCTCGACGATCCAGGCGGAAATTTTGTGGCGCACGCCCGGCTCGTTGATCTTGCCGAAGACGACGTAGAGGTTGGCCACGTCGCCGTGCATGATAAAGATCTTCTCGCCGTTGATCACCCACTCGCCGTTGTCGAGCACCGCCTCGGTGCTCTGATTGGCCGCGTCGGAGCCCGCGTTGGGCTCGGTCAACGCGAACGCGGGAATGATCTCGCCGGTCACGATGCGGGGGATGTACTTCTTCTTTTGTTCCTCATTGGCGAAGTGCCAGATCGGCTCGGTCGCCAGCACGGCGACCGCCGCCAACAGGCAGGTCGGCGGATCCCAGAAGGTCAGCTCTTCGCAGAGGGTGCAGTATTCGATCGAGGAATGACCGGTGCCGCCATACTCCCTGGGCAGCGGGAATCCGATGAAGCCCTGTTTGGCGAGTTTGCGATAGTAGTCAACGGGGAACTTGATCGGCTCGGGCATGCGATCCATGGCGGCCGCGACAGGCGTGATTTCCTTTTCCGCGAAGGCGCGAACCATATCGCGGATTGGCTGCTGGCGGTCATCGACGTTGAAACGATACATGTGTTTTTCCCTCCGTCTGTCGTCTGCCGCCCCACGCGGCGAAGGGAAGCATGCTAAGAGTTGTGGGAAGCAAAATCAAGCGCGGCCGCGCGGGCGCGGAATGTTTATGTCATTCAGCATCAGAGACTTGCCGCCGACGCACGGCGCGCAAATGACAATTGCCCCAACGGCCGCGGTCAATAACGAAACGAACGCGTCGCTGGGGTCATGTATTCCATGATGAATACAGTAGCAAGACCACTGCGGCAATGTCCTATTTTCGTCGTTGGGGCACGCACGCGCGACGTGTCAAATTCGCGCGCCGGGTGTCACGGAGGCCCGGAGAGGGATACACTCCCGGCGCGGCACATCGTATCCTCGGATGCGGGATTCAGGTCGAATACCGCGAGGAGAAACCGATCATGAGCACAAAGCCATTCAACGCGTTCGCCATGGCGCAAGCGCAATTCGACAAGGCCGCCGACGCCCTGGGGCTGGACGCGTCCACCCGCGCGCTGTTGCGCGAGCCGTTGCGCGAGTACCACTTCAGCATTCCGGTGCGCATGGACGACGGCACGGTGCGGGTGTTCAAGGGATTCCGGGTGCAGCACAACGACGCGCGCGGCCCGGGCAAGGGCGGACTGCGCTTCCATCCGCATGAGACAATCGACACGGTGCGCGCGCTGTCGATGTGGATGACATGGAAGTGCGCGGTGGTCAATATCCCGCTGGGCGGCAGCAAGGGCGGCGTGATCTGCGATCCCCATCATCTGTCCGACCGCGAGCAGGAGCGCATTTGCCGCGGGTGGATGCGTCAAATGGCCCACGACGTCGGCCCGAATCGCGACGTGCCGGCGCCCGATGTCATGACCAACGCCCAGCACATGCTGTGGATGCTGGATGAATACGAAACGATCGTCGGCGAACGGCGCCCGGGGATGATCACCGGCAAACCGGTGGGCATGGGCGGGTCACTCGGCCGCGCGGAGGCCACCGGCTTCGGCGTCGTCTATACCGTGCGCGAGGCGCTGCGCGAACTGGGCATCCCGATTGAGAAAACCACCGCCAGCGTGCAGGGCTTCGGCAATGTCGGGCAGTACGTCATCAGGTTGTATCAGCAACTCGGCGGCAAGGTGATCTGCGTCGCCTGCTGGGACCAGACGTCGCAGAAGGCGTTCAGCTTCCGCCGGAATTCCGGCATCAATCTCGACGAACTGCTGGGCATCACCGACCGGTTCGGCGGCATCGACAAGACCCAGGCGCAGAAACTGGGGTACGAGGTCCTCGACGGCGACGCCTGGATCGCGCAGGATGTGGACATCCTCTTCCCGGCGGCGATGGAAAACCAGGTCACCGGCGACAACGTCGGACGAATTTCCAAGCAGGTGAAGTTGGTGGCCGAGGGCGCCAACGGCCCGACGACGCCGGAAGCCGACGCGGTGCTGGCGCAGCGGGGCATCTTCGTGATTCCCGATTTTCTGGCCAATGCCGGCGGCGTGACCTGCAGCTACTTCGAGCAGGTCCAATGCAACATGAACTACTTCTGGCAGAAGGAAGAGGTCCTCGCGAAGCTGGACACGACGATGACCGCGGCCTATCTGGCAGTGAGCGAACTGGCGCGTAAGAAGAAACTGTACATGCGCGACGCGGCCTACTTTATCGCCATCAGCCGCGTGGCCGACGCCTGCCGCGCCCGTGGCTGGGTGTAGAACGACTTCCAAGCCCAAGACGACACGGCCGGGACGGGACCACCGTTCCGGCCGTTTCTGTGTCCGACAAAAGCGCACCGGTCACCGCTTGAGACTCGCCGCGCCGGGTCCGACCTCTTATCTTGAGACGCGGTTTGCGCGCGCCGATTGTCCGGCGTCGCGTTCAACCGGCGACCGCTATGAGCGACCCCCATCCTTCGACAGAACGACTGCTGGAAGCCCTGCGCGAGCGGGCCAAGGAGCTCAACTGCCTGTATGACGTTGAGGAGATCCTGCGGCACGATGAATTGGACGCCGCCGGAATTTGCCGGCGTTTGGTGAAGACCATTCCGGCCGGGTGGCAATTCCCCGACCTGTGCCGCGCGCGCATTGTGCTGGACAAGCAGACCTATCAGGATCACGAGTTCGATGACACGCCATGGAAACTGGAGGCGCCGATCCTGATCAACGGTCGCCCGGCCGGCGCGCTGCAAATCTTCTATACGCAGGCCGCCCCGGGAATGGAGGAAACGCCGTTTCTGCCGGAGGAGTCGCGGCTGCTGCAGGTGATCGCCGAGCGGCTGGGGCAGCATCTCGGACACCGCGAGACGCGGCGCGTGGCCGCCGGGGCCGACACGGCGCCCACGGCCGCTGCGCGGACACGGCCGGAGTGGCATGCGGTGCTCGAACTTTTGCGGCAGACCGACCGTGATCTGCACCTGCGCGTCTGCCGTCGCATGCTCACACGTCTGGCGTTGGCCGGCATTCCCGAGGCCGACGAGCTGCGCCGCCGTCTGCAGGCCGGCACGGAAGCCACCGCCGAGGACGATCCCAACCGGCCGCAGCGCGCGGTCCCCTCGCCGCACCGCTTAAGCGAGATGAGCGACGAATTGTTTGCGATCGCGGCGCGTTATCAGCCCGAGGACGAGCTGCTCGCCGATCTGCGCCGCTGGATCCAGGAAGATAAGCTCAGCGTGTTGTCGATGATCATCAGCCGGCAGGTCCCGCTGCCGGCGGTGGCCGACGCGATCCGCCGGTATCAATTGCTCGCCTCACCGGCGTCGACGGAATCCTCGACGACCAAGCGCGGGGTCGAAGTGGCGCTGATCCGCCGCTTTCTCTCGGAGCAGTTGGAGTACATCAACTGTGCGAAGCGATACCTGGAGCTGGCGGATTTCCATGACCTGCTGTCGCGACTGGTCTTCGCCACCGACAGCCATGGGCGTCTCGGCGGCAAGAGCGCCGGGCTCTACCTGGCCGCCGGCATCCTGAAGCGGTCGCCCGACCCGACGGGCCTGCTGGCGGGCATCCGCATCCCCAAGACCTGGCACCTGACATCGGATCTGATCCTGCATTTCATGCACTACAACGATCTCGATGACCTGATCGAACAGAAGTACAAGGACCTCGATCAGATTCGCCAGGAGTACCCGCACGTGGTCCAGTTGTTCCGTCAGTCGCCCTTTCCGCCCGATGTGCTCAAGGGCCTGTCGATGGCATTGGACGATTTCGGCGACAAGCCGTTGATCGTGCGCAGTTCGAGTCTTCTGGAAGACCGGATGGGCGCGGCCTTCGCCGGAAAGTATAAGAGTCTGTTTCTGGCCAACCAAGGCGGCAAGCAAGAGCGCATGAAAGCGCTCACCGATGCGATCGCCGAGGTCTATGCGTCCACGTTCGGCCCCGATCCGATCGAGTACCGGATCGAGCGCGGGCTGATCGATTTCTCCGAGGAGATGGGAATCATTCTCCAGGAGGTGGTCGGCACGAGGGTCGGGCCCTATTTTTTCCCCTCCTATGCGGGCGTGGCCTTCAGCCGCAACGAATTCCGCTGGTCGCCGCGCATCCGGCGTGAGGACGGACTGGTTCGTATCGTGCCGGGGCTGGGAACACGCGCGGTGGACCGTCTCAGCGATGACTACCCGATTCTGATCGCTCCCGGCCAGCCACGCATCCGCGCCAATGTGTCGGTCGATGAGGCGTTGCGCTATTCGCCGAAGCACATCGACTTGATCAACCTCGAGTCCAACTCCTTCGAGACGGTGCCCCTGGCGCCGCTGTTTCGCCGCTACGCCGACGACATTCCCGCGTTCGACCAGATTGTGTCGATCGTCGATCCGGCCGGGATGCTGCGTCCACCGGGATTCCATGTCGACATCAGCCAGGGGGATTTCGCCGTCACCTTTCTTGGCTTAAGCGAGCGTTCCGACTTCGTCCACCGCATCGGCGCGACCTTGCGCACGTTGGAAGAAGCGATCGGAACGCCGATCGATATCGAGTTCGCCTCCGATGGCAAGGATCTCTACATCCTACAATGCCGGGCGCAAAGCTCTCCGGCGGCGTTCACCGCGGCCGAGATCCCAAAGGACATCGCGCCCGACCGGGTGATCTTTTCGGCGCGTCGTCATGTTCCCAACGGCCAGATCAGTGGGATCACCCACGTTGTCTATGTGGATCCGCAGCAATACCAGCGGCTGTCGGATCGCGGCGACTTGTTGGCGGTCGGCCGAGTGGTCGGCATGCTCAACGAGCGTCTCCCCCGCCGCAAGTTCATTCTGATCGGTCCGGGCCGCTGGGGCAGCCGCGGCGACATCCGTCTGGGCGTCAGCGTCACCTATTCCGACATCAACAACACCGCGGCGCTGATCGAGATCGCGCGCCGCACCGGAGACTATGTGCCGGAGGTCTCCTACGGCACCCACTTCTTTCAGGACTTGGTTGAGGCGGGGATTCACTACCTGCCGCTGTACCCGGATGAGCCCGGGAACGCCTGGAAGGAGGAGTTCTTCACCGGTTCGCAGAATTTCCTCACCAAGGTGCTGCCCGACTACGAGCGCCTGGCCGGCGCGGTGCGTCTCATCGACGTCCGCCGCGCTTCGGGCGGTCACACGCTGGATTTGCTGATGAACGCCGATCTCGGCGAGGCGGTGGCCATCCTCGCCGGGACATAAGTCCGTTGCGGGGGCTACATCACCGACTCGGGCCTGCGCCCGGCGGCGACCTTTTTGATGTAGGCGACAATGTCCTGCGTGGTGGTCCCCGGCCCGAACAACTTGCCTATGCCCTGCCGCTCGAGTTCTTTGGCCTCCTGATCGGGAATGATTCCGCCGCCAAAGAGATGAATGTCGGCGGCGCCGCGTTCCTTCAGCAGGCGCTGGACTTCGGGGAAAAGCGTCATGTGCGCCCCGGAGAGAATCGACATGCCGATGAAGTCGACATCTTCCTGGATGGCGGCTTCGACAATGCGTTCCGGGGTCTGGCGCAGGCCGGTATAGATCACTTCAAAGCCGGCGTCGCGGAGTGCGGCGGCGATCACCTTGATGCCGCGATCATGGCCGTCGAGGCCTGGCTTGGCGAGGAGGATGCGGATCTTCTGCATAGAGTTACTCGTGGATGTCCCGGGCATGCTCGTCCGGTTTGAAATACTCCGCCAGCCAGCCGCGCCGTCCGACGGAGTGGAAGACGAACTGGGCAATCTTTTCATCGTCGCCGGAAAAATCGGGCGGAATCGGGAAGGGTGTCAGGGTACCCAGCAAATGCGTGTCGACCAGATGGCGCACATACGCGGCCAGATACTCGGGAGTCTGCTGGTCGAACGGCTCCTCGCCGGGGACCCAAAGGCGGGTGATGCGGGCGCCGGCCGACGGGATGCGCAGGAAGTTGGACATGAAGATAAGTTGCCCGGACCAGCTGCGGCGGAAGTAGATGCGCGAGCCGATGCAGTCGATCATCCACATGTCTTCGGCGACTTGCGGACGCATCCCCCCGGCGATCGCTTCGGCTTGCTCGAAATCGAAACGCCAATCGACCGCGACCAGCCAGGCGTTGTCGGGCGACTTCCCCTCAATCTCGCTGCCATCGGAAGAGCAGTTTGCGCTGAACCGTTCCAGCGCTTCCTTGTCCTGCGTGATCAGCTGCACGCCCAGGGCGTAGGCACGGCAATCCAAGCAACGCCGTCCCGTGGGCGAGTCCTCTCCGTTGAGCCACTTGACCTCGGGCAGATCGGCCATCGACCCTTCGGCTTCGGAGGCCCCCCGCTTGCGCCCACGATGGTAGGCGAAGTGGATGGCCCAGGCGATGACCGCCAGCGCCAGTCCGCCGTAGAATGCGTATGAGGTCAGTGGATCCATCTCGTCAGTTCGGCCTTCTGTAAAGCGCCGGCCCCAGATCCTCACCGCGACCTTCGCCCCGCTCCCGGGAGAGGGGACCTGCAAGGGCAGGCGGGCGGCAGACTTGTGGCTGCCGCGGAGGACTCAGATCATCGGCGGTTCTTCGTACTCGCCGTACACCCCACGGAGTACGTCCACTATCTCTCCCAAGGTACAATAGACGCGGGCGCAGTCGATAAAAGCGGGCATCAAATTGTCACCGCGCTCGGCGACCGCCTTCATCTCGGCCAGAGTGCGCTGAACCTTGTCGTTGTCGCGCGCCTGCTTCAATTGGCGCAACGATTCGATTTGTTCGCGTTCGACCGCCGGGTCAATTTTGAGTACGGGGATTTCCAGCGTTTCGTCGTCCATCGTGAACTTGTTGACGCCCACGATGATACGTTCGCCCTTTTCAACTGCTTGTTGATAGACATAGGCCGACTTGGCCAGTTCGCGTTGGAAGTATCCCTGCTCGATGGCGGCCAAGACGCCGCCACGACGCTCGATTTCAGCGAAGATCTCCTCGGCGCCCTCCTCCATTTGTTTTGTCAACGACTCGACAAAGTATGACCCCGCCAACGGGTCGATGGTGTTGGTCAAGCCGCTCTCGTAGGCGATCAGTTGCTGGGTGCGCAACGCGATCAGCGCCGCCTTTTCGGAAGGCAGGGCGAGCGTCTCATCCATCGAGTTGGTGTGCAGCGACTGCGTGCCGCCGAGGGCGGCGGCCATCGCCTGCCAGGTGACGCGGACGATATTGTTTTCCGGCTGCTGCGCGGTGAGCGAGACGCCGGCCGTCTGGGTGTGGAAGCGCATCAGCAGGGAGCGTTCGTTCTTGGCGCCGTAGCGGTCGCGCAGGTGACGGGCCCAGAGCTTGCGCGCGGCGCGGTACTTGGCGATCTCCTCGAAGAAGTCCAGATGCGAGTTGAAGAAAAGCGACAGCCGCGGCGCGAACTCGTCGACATTCAGCCCGCGCTGCATCGCCGCCTCGATATAGGCGAAGCCGTCGGCCAGCGTGTAGGCCAGCTCCTGCACGGCGGTCGCGCCCGCCTCGCGAATATGGTAGCCGGAGATCGAAATGGTGTTCCACTGCGGCATGAACCGCGTGCCGTACTCGATCGTGTCGACGATTAGCTTCATCGACGGCGGCGGCGGGAAGATCCACTCCTTCTGGGCGATGTACTCCTTCAGGATGTCGTTCTGGAGCGTGCCGCGCAATTGATTGGGCTTGACCCCCTGCTTTTCGGCGACGACGATGTAAAAGGCGAGAATGATCGCTGCCGGGGCGTTGATCGTCATCGAGGTCGAGATCTTGCCGAGGTCGATCCCCTTGAAGATGACCTCCATGTCCTTGAGTGAATCGACCGCCACGCCGCAAACGCCGACTTCGCCCTTGGAGCGCGGGTGATCGGAATCGTAACCCATCAGGGTGGGCAGATCGAAGGCGACGGACAACCCCATCTGGCCGTTGGCAAGCAGGTAGTGATAGCGCTCGTTGGTCTGCGCCGCCGAGCCCATGCCGGAAAACTGGCGCATGGTCCACAGCTTCTGGCGGTACATCGAGGGGTGCACACCGCGGGTATAGGGCCAGAAGCCGGGATAGCCGATGTCACGGTCGAAGTCGATGTCAGCGACATCCTCGGGGGTGTAGAGCGCCTTGACCGGGACGGAGGAGACGGTGATGAACTTGCGGCCATCAAGCTGGTCGGCGTCGGTGCACTTTTCCGCCCACAGGTCCTTGACGCTGGGCGAACGGCCGGGGATCCGTCCGAGAATGCCGCGGTCCGCATTGGGTTTCTTGGCCGGTTTGGAAATGTCGGTCATGGATGATTCATCCTCTATCTTTTCGGGGTAGATCGACGCACGCGAGCGCGGAACTGAACCAAATAAATATGCTCCCGTTGGGTCATGTTGTCCAATGGTTTATACCACCGCCGCTGTCATAATGTTGCCGGCGGCGACACACCCGGCCGGTTCGGCATTATGCCTGACCGCGCCAGTCCGCGAAGAGCTTCTGCGCCATCGTGTACGGGTCGGCTTGGCTGGAAACGATCTGATCGACCGCCTGCTCAAGTCGCGGCGATTCGAGCAGGTCGGCGTCCAGCTGGCGACGCGCCAGTTCGAGCAGCGCCAGGATGAGATCGGAACGCACGCGCAGCCGCATATGTCCGGTCGGGTCGCGTTGCTCCCGGTAGGCGCGGTGCTTCTGGATTGAGTCCCAGAGCGCGGGAATTCCCTGCCCCGAGGTCGCCACCGACATTGTCACCGGTGGGTGCCAATCGGAGAACGTGCCCAGCGACTTGCGAACCTCGCGGCGCACTTCAAGGATCGATTCCAGTTCGGCCTTGATGCGATCGGAACCGGGACGGTCGCTTTTGTTCAGGCAGAAGACATCGGCGATTTCCATCAGGCCCGATTTCATCGCCTGAATGGCATCGCCCGATTCGGGCACGAAGACCACGGCCACGGTGTCGCAGACGGCGGCGACATCGAGTTCGATCTGGCCGACACCGACAGTTTCAATCAACACAATGTCGAAGCCGAATCCCTCCATGACCACGCAGACGTCTTTCGTGGCGGCGGCCAGCCCGCCGGAGGAACCGCGGGTGGCCATGCTGCGGATGAAAACATTCTCGATGCCGTAGAGCGACTGCATGCGCACCCGGTCCCCCAGAAGCGCACCGCCGGTAAACGGGCTGGAGGGATCGACCGCGATCACGCCGACTTTATGCCCCTCGCCGGCCAGCATCAGCGCCAGCTGGTTGACCAGCGACGATTTCCCGGCGCCGGGCGGGCCGGTCAGCCCCACACGATAGGCGCCATGGCGGTGCGCAAAGATGCGCGCGAGCACCTCGTGGTAACCGGGCGCGCGGTTCTCGACATGCGTGATGATGCGGGCCAAAGCCACACGGTCGCCGGCAAAGAAGCGGTCGAGGAGCGTCATCGCCTCCTAAGGAAACGTGGCGGGCCGGAGACCGCCAGTCTTCCCTCAGAAATGACGGCCGGAGAAGGCACAAAACGTCAAAAATCCAATTGACGGATAAAAGTTGTCCGGTTAACATAATTCTGCTGTTGTCGAGATTCTTTCCGTTGTGGCAGTCCCATCGACCTTCCGATACGGCCGTCCCGCCGGCGGCCGCCATAGTAGTACGATGCCGTCTTCGGGGATGGCCCGGGGACATCAGCAGGTGGAGAATGCACCTTGCCCGACAGCATTCCTGTGGTGGTTATAGGACAACGCCCGGCCCGGCCCTGACTGGGGGCCGCATCCTCGACCTCGGTCCGCACTGCAAGGAACCGCACACACCGTTTGCGTACTCGCGGGTTGTCCCAACGTCGCGACACCCTGGCCCGACGGCAGTGCGGAAGGCCACGCGCCGCAATGATTGCAAAGTCGGTCGCGTGGCTGACGGCCCCTGTCGGAATGGACTCCCACGCGGTGCGAGTTCCCTGCCCGAAATCTCGCGGTCACGAAACCGATACCCCGGCGGGGGAGTGCGCGCGCCTTCTCCTGCCGTTCCGACGACGTGAAGCGGGTCTGAAGCAACACCATGAAGAACAGTCCGTCTTGCAGACATAGCCGCAGTTTTCATCCCCCGGTCCGAGGCCGGGGCCAGCAGGAGGTGGATCGTGAACACTGTTCGACAGCGTTCCTGGAGTTTCTCCCGGGCGACTGCTCTATCCGTCGTGCTTGCGACAGGGTGGGTAGGGACAAGAGCGCATTCCGCCGTCTACACGGTGACAAACACAAGCGACATGGGCCCGGGATCGCTGCGTCAGGCAATAACCGACGCCAATAACAATCCTGGACGGGACTCCGTCGTCTTCAGTATTCCCGGAGCCGGCCCCCACGTGATCACTCCCATTGGAGTCGGCTTCTCAATCGGGGAGCAAGCAATGATAGACGGATACTCGCAGCCCGGGAGCAGCCCCAACACGCTGGCTGTTGGCAATGACGCGGTTCTGAAGATTGTGATCGATTGTGGTTCCTTAGGGCCTTTTCAGGACGCGCTGACCGTGAGCCAGTTTCCCGCCGCAAGGGGGACCATAATCCGCGGACTCGTCATCAACAATGGAATAGGGAACGCGTCAAATGCGGGCAAATACCTGGAGCTGCGAGAAGCCGATACACGGCTTCAAGGGTGCTTCATCGGGGTCGACGCAACCGGCACATCAGTGGTAGGTTCCGTGGGATCATGCATGGAGATTTGGGACTCCTGCCTCATCGGTGGTGATACACCCGCGGATAGAAACGTAATCGCCGGTGGAAGCAGTGAGAATGTGATGCTGGGAGGATCAAATGGCATTGGAGACAACATCCTGAAAGGCAATTACATCGGTGTCAACGCCCAGGGAACGGCTGCTTTCAGCTTATCTTCGCCCGACAAGAGCGTGGTTACGTCGGGGAGCGGCAACATCATCGGTGGCCCGACCTCCGCGGAGCGAAACGTCATCGCGCCCGCCAAGAACTTCGCAGTGTGGGTGACGCGGCCAGCCGAGGTCACCGGCAACTATATCGGAGTCGACGCCACCGGGATGTCAGATTTGGGCGAAGGCACGGGCTTCAACTACGGCGTTTACGTCGAATACTCCCCTGCCGGCGGAACGACAATCACCGACAATCTCATTTCGGGTTTTGGCAGCGGCATCTTGCTTGTGAATGCCTCACATGTCACCATTCAGGGCAACCGCGTCGGCACGGATGCATCGGGAAGTCCCACACTAGGCAATTATGTCGGCGTCCGGATTTATGGTGTGCCGGGCCAGGGAGGCGACAGCACACTGATTGGCGGCGATCTGCCAGGCCAGGGAAACGTGATTGCGGGCAACGACTTTGGCATCGTCATCGAAAGCGACTTGCACTCGATCTCCATACTCGGAAATTCCATCTGTTGCAACATCGTGTCGGGGATCGACCTGGGCTTCTACAATGGCGTCACCGCCAACGACCCGGGTGACGCCGACGGCGGTCCCAACTTCCTGCAAAACTTCCCGGTGCTCGTCGAGGCCCTGGACCAGCCAACTCAGAGCTGGATTACCGGAACACTGAACACCACGCCGAACACGCAAATTCATGTCGAGTATTTCTACAGTCCGGCGTGTGGTGCGTCCGGCAATGGTGAGGGACAGACATTCCTCGGTTCTCAGACGGCTTCCACGGACGGGGCGGGAGATGTCGATCTTGATTTCATCGGCCCCCCGATCGCCGCGGGCGGAGTGGTCACCGCGACGGCAACCGACCCGGATGGAAACACCTCCGAATTCTCCGCCTGCCTGCTGGTTGTCGCGGACAACGACGGCGACAGTCTGGCTGACGCCAACGACAATTGCCCGCTGATCAGCAATTCAGATCAGGCGGATGCCGACGGCGACAACATCGGCGATGTGTGCGACACCCTGGTCGTCACCGTCTACTCTCCGGTGGACATCATCGTCGTCTCTCCCGACGGGCAGGACTCCATCGGGCTCGATTTCAACACCATGGGAGCAACAGCAGGTTACATCACGACGACCGATTTCGGCATCGGGCCCAATGGCGTTGCCGGTGAACTCGACGACCGCGTCTGGATTCTGGCCCCGCGGTACGGCAGCTACAAGATCCGGATTGTCGCGGAGATCGGCGCCGATCCATCCGACAACTATTTCCTCGGGATTCGTGACCCCGGCGGCAACGTAAGCGGATACGTCTCTGTGACAGGAACGGGAGCGTCCACACAGGTGGCCTTCTCGAACACTCCGGTCGCCAACGCGGTGCCGCCACAGGGAGAGTCGTCGAATCTGCTGATGCTCTCGGCCCCGCAGCGCCGCGGTGACATGAATGACGACCACATTTTCAATGTCTTGGATGTCACTATGATGATCGGGGTAACATTCCGGAGCGCCGCGCTCCCGAACCCTCCGGACGTGGCCGATCTCAACGGCGATGGAATCACGAATGTTCTGGACGTCATCTACATCATCAACACGACATTCCGTAATGGACCGGAGCCGATTCCGTAGTTGACTCTGCCCAGCAAAAGGGCGGGTGCGATCTCGCACCCGCCCTCTCATTTTTCCGCACCCGCTCACGCCCCCGCGGGCGGCTCCCAGAGTTCGATCTTATTGCCCTCGGGGTCCATGATCCAGCCGAACTTGCCGAGCTCCGACTCGTCAACCTTGTCGGCCACCCAAACGCCTTCGGCGCGCAGGGCCGCCAGGACCGCGTGGAGATCACGCACGCGATAGTTGAGCATCATCGGCGATTCGCTGGGCTTGAAGTAGTCGGTGTCCTGGTTCATCACCGACCAGACCGTGGTGCCGGGGGTGTCGGACTTCTCATCGCGCCAGCGGAAGGCGATGTAGCTGTCCCCCTGCCAGGGATCGCTGCCGGCCGCGGGGAAGCCCAGGTGTTTGCGGTACCATTCCATCATCCTGGCGGGGTCTTTGGCCTTGAAGAAGACGCCGCCGAGGCCGGTGACGCGGGGGGCGTTTTCGGACATACGTTTCCTCTGGTTTTGGGTTGCGCGGCTTGAGAGCCGCTTCTACATCGTCGGTGTCTGGGACGGCAGGCGGCTCAAGAGCCGCCACTACGCCGGGTTCAGCTGTGGCCACCCGGGTCGGCGGGATCACGACAGCCGGAAATCCTTCACACGCAACTGCAGGCGCTTGTTGTTGTCCCACTCGGTGCGTTCGGGGACATAGACCAGGTCGATGGTGCCGGTGTGCGATGCGAGCGAGCCGAGACGGTCGCCCATGTTGAACCCGATGCAGTCGAAGACCTGACCGTTGCGCCGGATACGGAACTTCAGGTGGTTGTTGCCGACGATGAACGGGTTGCCCGCCAGTTGGATGTTGTCTGTCACGAAGACGGGGCGCGTGTTCTGCGGCCCGAACGGGGCGAACCCCTCGAGGATGTCCATGAACCCCTCGGTGAGCGCATCGGGATCGAGCCGCGAGTCGATGGACAACTTCGGCACCATGTCGTCGCTGGTGAGCCGGTCGATGGCGACGCGTTTGAAGCGCTCGATGAAGGCCGGAATCTTGTCCGTGGCGATCGACATGCCGGCGGCGTACTTGTGCCCGCCAAAGCGCAGCACCAGATCGCTGCACTCGCGGAAGGCGTCATAGAGGTCGAAGGCGGCAATCGAGCGCGCCGACCCTTTGCCCTCGTCGCCGTCAATGGCGATCATCACCGTGGGCACATGGAAACGCTCGACCAGCCGTGAGGCGACAATCCCGATCACACCCTGATGCCAGCCGGGCGAGGCGAGCACGATGGCGCGGTCGCGGTCGGGATCGAAGTGCTGCTTGACCTGCCGCAGCGCCTGGGTGAGGGTCTCCTCGTCGAGTTTCTTGCGCTTCTGGTTTTCCCGTTCGAGGTGGTGGGCGATGTCGGTGGCGACGCTCTCGTCGCGGGTGGTCAGCAGGCGCACCGCCTGCTTGGCGTCACCGAGCCGTCCCACCGCGTTGATGCGCGGCGCCAGCACAAAGACAATCTGTCCGGTGGTGATCGGCCGTCCCATGAGACTGGCGACAAAGCAAAGCGATTTGAGCCCCGGCTTGCTGGAGCGTTCGATCTGGCGCAGGCCATACTTGGTGATGATGCGGTTTTCGCCGGTCAGCGGGACAATGTCGGCGGCGGTGCCGAGCGCGACCAGATCGAGGTGCTCCTCCAGTTCGCTTTCATCCTGCGACAGGGCGCGGTAGAGCGCCTGCGCGAGCTTGAACGAGACACCGACACCGCAGAGATCATCGATGGGGGTGCCGGGCGCGAGGAGTTTGGGATTGATGATCGCCGCCGCCGCGGGCAGTTGCGGACCGGGCTGATGGTGATCGGCGACGATGACCTCGATTCCCTTGGAGCGGGCGTATTCGACCTCCTCGACCGCGGTGATGCCGCAGTCGACGGTCAGGATCACGCCCACGCCGTTGTCGACGGCGTAGTCGATCCCGTCCGGCGAGAGTCCATACCCCTCGATCAAGCGGTTCGGCAGGTAGTAGATGACTTCGGCGCCGAGACGGTTGAGCACGAGATAAAGCAGCGAGGTCGAGGTGATCCCGTCGACATCGTAGTCGCCGTAGACCATGACGCGTTCGCGTTCGCGCATGGCGCGGACGAGGCGTTCGACGGCCTGGTCCATCCCGGTCAGCATGAAGGGATCGGCCAGTTCCCCCAGGCGCGGTTCGAAAAACTGCCGCACCCGCTCGGGGGTGTCGACATGACGAGACAACAGCAGACGGGCGATTGGCAGGGGAAGATTGCTGGCCTCGGCCAGATGGCGCGCTTCATCCCCGTTCGGCGAGCCGGAAAACTCCCACTGAACTGGTAGCAAGTGTGACCTGTGTCGAATGAGAAGAATAAGCGCGGATCGGCAGGCGGTAAGCCGGGTTCTGTGTCACCGTTGCGGCGGGCAGGCCCGCCGCGGACGGGGAATGGCGGCCATTGATCTGAGCCGTCCTGTCGCCAGTACGGTCATGCAGCCGACCCGGGAATCAATCGGAGCGAGCGACTCCTCTTCCCTGCTTGGCCTTGCTCCGGGTGGGGTTTACACGGCCGCCACGGTTGCCCGCGACGCCGGTGGTCTCTTACACCACCTTTTCACCCTTGCTCCATCCTGCTTGCGCGGGACGGGGCGGTAATTCTCTGTCGCACTTTCCGTCGGATTGCTCCGCCCAGCCGTTAGCTGGCACCCTGCTCTGTGGAGCCCGGACTTTCCTCATCCGCCGGCGCCCAAGGGCGCTACGGACGCGGCCGCCTCACCTACCGATCCGTCGTTCTCCTCTCTCACTCTATGCTTGAGGTTATATGACCAAACTACAATAACTTGCGCGTTTGAGGGGCGGTGGACTCACGCCCGGCAACTCTCTGACAATATAGTACGGAATCGGCGGCGAAAAAGTCGAAACTGTCTGGCGTCCCGATGTTCGGATCGCGCGCCGAACCGCTCCGGCATCCCCGCGCCCGTGTCGGGCACCGCTGTTCAGGAGTTTTTCGCACACTTCAATTCCGAATTCCCGATATCGCGCGGCTAACTCCTCTGGCTGATTGCCCCCTGCTTTGGCCGGGACGGATCGCGGAAGTTGATCAGTGTAAATCCTGATCAACGCCCGGCGTGTCGATCGGGGTTTTTTTCGCGGCATGGCGGATCGCTCTCAAGTTTGACGCCGAGGCGCGCCGAAGAGAGGAGTGCGAGTCAGGCCGGCACCATGTACCACCGTCTGTCGCCGCAAGTCAGCGAGACACTCAACGCAAGTAAGGAGGAACGGCATGCGTCTGGCATTATGGATCGTGGCAGTGGCCATCCTGATTGTGCCTTTGATCGCCGGCAGCGTGGATGCGCAGCCGGCGGCGGTGGAGACCTCCACCGACACGCTCGGCGCCAACGAAGTGACCTGGTCGTCGGCCTTCGCGGACACCAACTACACCGAAGGCGCGCCGGTGACGTTCACCGTGACCTGGAGCGCCACGGGCGCGGTGGCGTTCGACGGCGTCTCCCTGCGCGGTTACAACCCCAAGTCCAAGGGCGCGGTGCAGGGCACCGACCTGGTGTTTGCCTATCCGGGCAGCGCCGGCGCCAACTCCGTGGACATCACCGTGCAATTTCTGTCGCTGCACTTTGATGGCAAGACCAACGCCGAAATCGGCATCGGGCACTACACTCTGAAATTGCTCGTGGATGAGGACGGCGACGGGGCCACCGACGGCTCCGCGGGCTTCGGCGTCAACCTCTGTGTCGCCGATCCGCTCTAAGTCGCCTTGGTGAAAGCGTGCCGGCCTGCTCGCATTCACCGTCCGCGCGCGGACGATTACGCCCGCGGATAGTTCGGCGCTTCCTTGGTGATCGCCACGTCGTGCGGGTGGCTTTCGCGCAACCCCGCGGCGGTGACCCGCACAAACCGCGCGGTGCGCCGCAGGGTCTCCAGATTGGGCGCGCCGCAGATGCCCATGCCGGCGCGCACACCGCCGATCAACTGGTGGATGGTCTGGGCCAGTTCGCCCTTGTAGGCGACGCGCCCTTCGATCCCCTCCGGCACCAGCTTTGACAGCTCCTCTTCACCCTGGTAGTAGCGGTCGCGTGCGCCCTGGGTCATCGCGCCGATCGATCCCATGCCGCGGTAGACCTTGAAGGAGCGTCCTTCGAGGAGGACCTTTTCGCCCGGGGCTTCCTCGGTGCCGGCAAACAGCGAGCCGATCATCACCGCCGAGGCGCCGGCGGCCAGCGCCTTGGTGATATCGCCGGAGTATTTGATCCCACCGTCGGCAACGACGGCGGTGTTGGTCTTGGCGGCTTCTTCGCAGCAATCCATGATGGCGGTCAACTGCGGCAGGCCCGCGCCGGTCACGATGCGGGTGGTGCAGATGGAACCGGGCCCGATGCCGACTTTGATCACATCGGCGCCGGCGGCGATCAGGTCATGCGCCCCTTCGCGGGTGGCGACGTTGCCGACCATCAACAGCACCTGCGGATACCGGGCGCGCAATTTCGCCGCGGTGTCCATGACCGAACGGGTGTGCCCATGCGAAGTGTCGATGCAGATGCCATCGACGCCGGCATCGACCAGCGCCTGCGCCCGCGCCAGCCCTTCCTGCTCGCCCACGCCGACCGCGCCCAGCACGCGCAAACGGCCGCGCTCATCCTTGCAGGCGTCGGGGTACTGCCCCTTCTTGATGATGTCCTTGACCGTGATCATGCCGCGCAGATTGCCGGCGCGGTCCACGATCAGCAGTTTTTCGATGCGATTCTTGTGCAGGATTTCCTGCGCCGCGGCCAGGTCGGTCCCCTCGGGCGCGGTGATCAGCGGCGCCTTGGTCATCACTTCGCTGATGGCCACCGACGGGTCCCGCTGAAAGCGCAGGTCGCGGTTGGTGATGATGCCGACCAGACGGCCATTGTCGGTGATCGGGATGCCGGAGATCGAGTAACGGCGCATGACTTCGAGGGCGTCGCGGATCGGCCGATCGGGGGCCAACGTGATCGGGTTGTTGATCATGCCGCTTTCGGACCGCTTGACGCGCTCGACCTCGGCGGCCTGACGGTCGATCGACATGTTCCGATGGATGGTGCCGATGCCGCCCAGCCGGGCCAGCGCGATCGCCAGGCGTGATTCGGTCACCGTGTCCATGGCGGCCGAGATGATCGGGATCGGCAGCTGGATCGGGCCGATGCGGGTGGAGACATCGGTCTCACGCGGCATCACCTCAGACTTGGCGGGCACCAGCAGGACATCGTCGAAGGTGAGCGCCTCGGCCAGGATGCGATCGCGCGGGGCGACGGTCTCCGGGGTCATGACGGGCCGCGGGGCGGTCTGGTTGGCGGGGCTGCTCACTGGATTCATCGGTCGGTCCTCGTGTTTGGTCTGTCAACGCAGACAGCGCGCGGGAGGTTCCCCCCCGCGCGCTGTCTGGTGTGTCTCGGTCTCATTTGGCCTCTGATACGGTGATCGAGGCGGCGTGTTGGCGCCGCGGCGCTATTCGTCGTCGGACCAGATCAGGATGCGTCCGCAGGAGTCGCAGGTGATCAGGCGCTCGGCGCGGCGGATCTCCTGCACCAGTTGCGGCGGCATCCGCTTGAAGCACCCCGAACAGGCGCCGTGGCGGATGTGCACGATCGCGCCGCCGCCCTTGCCGCGGCGCACGCGCTCGTAGATGGCCACCGTGGCGTCATCGAGGCGCACGATGATGTTTTTGCGCTCGTCTTCCTTGATGCGGATCTTGTCGCCGACCGAGTCCATCTCGCCCTTGATCGAGGAGAGCTGGGCGCCGTTGGCGGTCTGCACCTGCAGCGTCCGCTCTTCCTTCTCCTTGATCTCGTTCTGGAGCGCCTCGATGCGGTCGAGGGTGGAGAGGATGCCTTCCTCGCTGGCCGTGATGTCGGCTTTGACATGGTCGATCTCGCGCGCCAGGGCGTCGTATTCCTTGTTGGTCTTGATGACCATCATCTGCTTTTGCAGCCGCTCCAGTTCGCCCTGCTTTTCCTTGACGCGCAGTTCGAGCCGTTTGTTTTCCAGGCGGGTCGCTTCGAGCTGGTCCTTGGCGTTGGCCAGCTCCTGCAGGGCCTGTTTGATCTCTCCTTCGAGAGTGCCGATCATGTCGGGGAGGTATTCCTTGGAGCGTTCGAGTTCGCCGAGCTGGTAGTCGAGGCCCTGCAGCTTGAGCAGCAGGTCCACGGCTTCGTGCATGGTTGCTTTAGTCGCCATAGTCTGTGTCATGGAAGGGGACGGAAACGAAAACGCGCGCACCGGGATGGTGCGCGCGGCAGACGCGGCCCGGACCGTAGGCGGCCCGCGGCGCAAGAGCGTGAGCAGAAAGCGTTGTCGGTATATCAGTCACAGCCATCGTAGAGCTTTCAGTGGTGGGCAATACTGGACTTGAACCAGTGACCTTTCGGATGTGAACCGAACGCTCTAACCAACTGAGCTAATCGCCCGCCTTATCCGTTCGACCAGTCCCGGTTCGTCCTGCCTTGCGGCGCGACCCCTTGCGGAACCTGGCCCTGTCCTTTCCCCCGTGGTGGGCCCACCAGGACTCGAACCTGGGACCTACTGATTATGAGTCAGCAGCTCTAACCGCTGAGCTATGGGCCCTGCGTAGAGCCGAAATCTGCCGCGAACTCGCCGCCGCTTGCGCGGTGGTAACCCTCATTATGCCCGATTTTTGCCATTTCAGTCAAGGGGTTTTTCCCCCGCCGTAATCTCCTTTACCCGCTTTTCCCTCAGCAGGTTCCGTCTTATCGAGGCGCAGTTGTTCGGCGAGCCGTTCGGTCAGTTCACGCGCCTTGGCAGTCTCGCCCGCGCGCTCCGCCTGCGCAATCAACTGGCGCAACTGCGGCGCGGGACGCCGTCGTTGCGCGAAGTCCCGCAAGCCGTCCTCAAAAGCGCGGTCGCGCGTGGCGGGATCGACGCTGTGGGTCATCAGCCGCGACCAATGCTCGACTTCCTCCGGCGTGGCGCCCAGTTCCTGCGGCGTAGTCGGCCAGGAACCATCGGCGGTCTTGTCGAGCAGCGCCTGGTACATCGCGCGCAAAAGCGGGTGGTCGAAGTCATCGGCGAGCACCGCCAAGCGGGCACGCGCGACATAGTCGGGCGATTCAAGCAGCAGGCGCAGGAAGCCGGCGTGGCCGCTCAGCAGTTCGCGCGGCGGCGCCTCCGCCTTGGGCGGACGCGGGGCCGGCGCCAGTTTCAGCGCCTGGCGCACCACTGACATCTCGACTCCGACGGTGGCGGCGACTTCGGCGAGGAAGGCCTCGCGCCGGGTTGGGTCGGCCAGTTTCACCGCCAGCTCGCCGAACTCCTTGATCAGTTTTTCCTGCGCCAGAAAATCCAAACGGCCCCCGGGGGCCTTGGCACGCTCGTTTTCGACCCGGTACTCAACGATGCCGACCGCCGCGTTTAGCACCCGGCGCAGGGCCTGGCCGCCCTGCTTGCGGATCAGGCTGTCGGGGTCTTCGCCTTTGGGCAGCACCGCGATGTCGACGCCGAGGGCGGCGTTGTAGGCGATGTCGATGCCGCGCAGCGCGGCGCGCTGGCCAGCTGCATCGGCGTCGAACATCATGGTCACCCGCTCGCAGAAGCGCGACAGCAGCTTGGCCTGCATGTCGGTCAGCGCCGTGCCGGAGACCGCCACCACGTTGTCGATGCCGGCTTCGACCATCGTCAGCCAGTCCATGTATCCTTCGACCAGGATTGCGCGATTCTCGCGACGGATCGCATCGCGGGCGACCACGAGCCCATAGAGCAGGCGGCCCTTCTGATATAGCGCCGTTTCGGGGGAGTTCAGGTATTTGGGCTGATCCTCATCGGAGAGGGCGCGGGCGCCGAAGCCGACGGTCTTGCCGGAGAGGTTGACGATGGGAAAGGTGACGCGGTTGCGGAAACGGTCGTAGGGATTTCCGCCCTTGGCCGAATGCGTGATCAGCCCGGCCGCCTCGAGGATCTTGCGCGTGATGCCGCGCGCTTCGGCGGTCTTCAGCACGGTTTCGTAACCGGGGGGCGCATAGCCGATCCCGGCGCGCTTGAGCGTCTGTTCCTGGAAACCACGATTTTTCAGATAATCGAGCGCATGCTTGCCGACGGGAGTGAAGAGGGTGTGCCGGAAGATCTTGTCGGCCAGTTCGAGCGCCGCTGACATTTCGTCGCGCAGTCGCGACTGCGGGTCATCGCGCTCGCGGCGCTCCGGCAGGGTGATTCCGGCTTTCTCGGCGCAGTACTTGAGCGCCTCGGGAAACGACCATCCCTCATGCTCCATCAGGAACGTGAAGACATCGCCGCCCTTGCCGCAGCCGAAGCAGTGGAAAAACTGCCGGTCGGCATGGACCGTAAACGACGGCGTCTTCTCGGTGTGGAACGGACAGAGGCCGATCAGGTTGGTGCCGCGCCGGCGCAGCGTGACATACTGGCCGATCACCGCGACAATGTCGGTCGCCTCCTTGACCTGATCTTTGATGGCATCGTCGGGCATTCGACCGTCAAGATACGAAAAACGCGCGGCCAATGCGCGGGGTCCACGTCGCTGTATCCACCGGGGCGGCCCTGACCCTGGTCAGAGCCTGCAGCTGGTTGTGCGTGAGCGAATGGTACCGATCAATTTACTGGCACCGAGGAGCAGGCTCGGCGGGAGCCTCGCCCTCCACAAATGCCATCTCCCAGCAGGGGTGGCCCTGACCGAGGTCAGGGCCACGGCGATGTGCGCACACGATTACGATGATTTCAACCGCGCGATCGTCACCCCATCGGCGCCTTCGTTCCACTCGCCGAGGCGGCGCGATTCGACGCGCTTGTCCTTGGCGAGGAACTCGGTCACGGCGCGACGGAGGATGCCCTCCCCCTTGCCGTGCACAATGCGCACTTCCTGCCAGCCGGCGAGGATGGCGTCATCGAGGTAGCGATCAAGCAGGATCAGCGCATCCTCGGCGGTCTCGCCGCGCAGCGAAAGTTCGGGGCCGATCTCGGTGGTCGATTGCACACGGATGCGGATCACCGGTTTGGCGGGTTCGGACTCTGCGGCGCCCTTGACCCGGGTGACCGCCGAGCGGTCGAGCGCATAGAGGAAATCGCCGATGCGGACTTTGAGCTTGCCGCGGGCGGTGTCGAGGTCGATCACCTCGCCTTCCTTGCGGAAGGCCTCGATCCAGACCTTGTCGCCAACGGTCAGCGGGCCTTGGAGCTGCTCCGGCGCCGCTGGTGTCGGGGCGAGTTCGCGTCTGCGTTCGCGGATGTCCTCGAGGCGGGCGGTGATGGTGTGGTGCGATTGCTTCACCTTGTCCTTCTCCGCCTGAGTTTCGCGGATTTCACGCACCAGGTTCTCCATCTCGCGGCGGGTGCCCTCGACGATTCGTTCGGCTTCGGCCAGCGCCTCCTGCTTGCGCTCGCTGGCCGACTTCTCCAGCGTGGCCACACGGGCCTTGTACAGTTCCTCCAGCGAGGCGGCGGCGCGCTGCTTTTCCTCCAGGTCCTCCTGTTGGGCGCGCAGCGTCTCGAGACGCTCATCGAGCTCATTGAGCAGACTGGTGAGGTCGCGTTCCTGCGCATCGACCAGGGACATGGCGCGGTCAATGACCGTCGGCGACACCCCCAGCCGGCGGGCGATGTCGATGGCATAGGAGGCGCCGGGCAGCCCGACACGGAATTGGTAGGTCGGCGAGAGCGTCTTCACATCGAAGACCAGCGACGCGTTCTCGATGCGGGGATCGTGCTGGGAGAGCGTCTTGAGCGCCGAGTGGTGGGTGGTGACCACCAGCCGGGTGCCGCGTTCGGTCAATTCGCCGATGATCGCCTCGCCCAGCGCCGCGCCCTCCTTCGGGTCGGTGCCGGCGCCCAGCTCGTCGAGCAGGACGAGCGTGCGGTCGTTGGCGCGCGCCAGCGCGTCGTTGATGCGCATCAGGTGCGACGAGAACGTCGACAGCGAAGACTCGATCGATTGCTCGTCGCCGATGTCGGCGATCACATGGTCAAACAACCCGATGGCGGTGCCCTCGGCGACCGGCAACGGCCAGCCCGCCTGCGCCATGAGGGTCAGAAGCCCGACGGTCTTCAGCGCGACGGTCTTGCCGCCGGTGTTCGGTCCGGTGACGATGATCGCGGTGTGCTGATCGCCGATGGCAAGACTCATCGGCACCACCGGCGCGCGCTCGGACTTCGGCAGACGCGCCGCCTTAAGCACCAAAAGCGGGTGACGCGCCTGCCGCAGGGTAATCGACGCGGTGGCGACCCGTCCGGGCACAATCCCGTCGATGTGCAAGCCGAACCGGGCGAGCGCATGGACGGCGTCGAGCGCGCCGATCGAGTCGACATCATCGGCAAGCGGTTCGCGGTGGTCGCGGACCTGCTCGGTGAGGGCCAGGAGGATGCGGCGCACTTCGCGCGCCTCTTCCAGACCGAGCCGTTGCAGCCGGTTGTTCAGCTCCACCACCGCCATGGGTTCGACATAGAGCGTCGCGCCCGAGGAAGAGCGATCCTGGATAATGCCTTCGCCGGCGGCGGGATCGCCCTCGCGGACCGGAATGACAAACCGGTCATTGCGCAGGGTGATGAGGTCATCCATGCGCGACGGATCGGTCTTGCGCTGGGCGAGGATGCGTTCGAGGCGTCCGACCACCGCGTCGCGCGCGCCGCGTTTTTCCCGACGGATCTTGGCCAACTCGGGCGAGGCGGAGTCGGCAACCTCTCCTTCCGGGGTGATCGAACGGCTGATCGCCTGGCGCAGGGGGTAGATCGCCGAGAGCGATTCGAGATATTCCTCCACACGCGGCGCTGACTCGCGCGACGTCCTGGCGAAGGCCAGAAGCGCATCGACCCCTTGCAGGAATTCGCCGATCTGAAGAAGCTCGGGTGGATCGAGAAAGGCGCCGTCGAGGGCCGACTTTTCGAGATGGGGACGAATGTCGGGCAGTCGGTGCAGCGGGAATCCGCCGGTCGCCGCCAAAGTCATCATCTCGCGCAGTTCGGCAAAGCGGGCGTCGACCCAGTCGGGATCGGCGCTGGGTTGGCGGCGACGGATTCGTTCGCCGCCCATCGGCGTCAGACAGAAGCCGGCGGTGGATTCGACGATGCGGTCGAACTCGAGGACCGAAAGCGTATGGGCGTTGGCAACCGGAGTGTCGGGCATGGGGTGAATATAATGCCCCGGCGCGCGGGATGGAGATGTCGTGGGCCGATTCGTTTACGCGCTGATGTCGATCGGGGCGGGCGGCGGTTGAATCTGCGCGAGCGGGATATCGACCGTGACGGTGGTGCCCTGACCTTCAATGCTGTCAATGCGCAGGGTGCCGTTATGCGCCTCCACGATGCGGTAGCTCACGGGCAGCCCCAGTCCCATGCCAATGCGTCCTTCCTTCAGGTTGTCATTCGGATGGTCCGCCAACGAACAGGCATCGGGTGTCTTCCCGACGGCAATCCCAGGCACATCGGCCGACAACGGACGAAGTGAATCCGGCGGCCGGGCGGCCTACCGCTCGCGGTGCGGGTCGGTCAGTATCGAGGTGAGCCGTTCGACGCGCTGGGTAAGCGTCTCGATCATCTCGCGCAATTCGGCGATTTCGGCGCGCGACTCGCGCTGCTCGCGGGCCAGCGATTCGAGTTTCGGCGCGGTCTTTTCCGCCTGATCGGCCAATTCGCCCAGGAGTTCTTCAAACTCCAAGAGACTGGTGTCCAAGACTCCCAGCAGTTCCTCAATGCGCTGGTCGCCGCTTGCGCCCATGCAGGGAAGGTACTCAGTTTCGGGAGAGGGAGGAAGATACAACATCAAAGGCCCAGTGCAACGCGCTGGAAAGCGAGGCGAAGCGCTGGGTCGAGGTGCGGGCGCCGAGGACCACGGCGGTGACATCGTCCCCCTGCCCGGAGAGGGCGCGGGCGGCGATGCACCAGCCGGCGTCGTTGATATACCCGGTCTTGGCGCCGAGGAACTGCAAATCGGTCTGCAGGAGCCGGTTGGTGTTCGACAGCGCCACGTTGCGGCGGCGATTGAGTGGCCGGATGGTGTGGCCGGTCAGGGACGTGATGTGGCGGATCAGATGATTCTTCAGCGCCGCGTTGACCAGAATGGCGCAATCGTGCGCAGTGGAGCGGTTTTCGTTGGACAGGCCGGTCGGCTCGACGACATGGGTCGAGTCCATATCGAGTTCGCGCGCCTTGTCGTTCATGCGGGCGATGAACATCGCCTGGGTCATGCCGGCCGAACGCGACAGCGCCCGTGCCGCGCGGTTGTCGGAGGAGATCAGCGCGGCGTGGAGAAGGTCGCGGACGGTGTACTCTTCGCCGGGACGCAGACGCGAGCGGGATGACTCGTAGGCATCCTCGGGGGTGATCGTTGTGGTGGTGTTCAGGTCTACGCCGGATTCGAGGAAGACCAGCGCGGTCAGCAGCTTGGTGATCGAGGCGATCGGGCGCACCTGGTGGGCGTTCTTCTCGAGGATGATCTCCCCGGCCTTATTGTCGAGGATGAAGGCCGATGCGCAGCGCAGATTGGGCATCGACTTCAGTTCCGCAAACGAGGTCTTGGGCACCCAAGCCGCCGGCTGCAGGTCCTTCGGCCTGGGGGCCGGGGAATCGGGATGCAACGAGGGCGACAACTGCTGGGTGACGCCGACGACCAAAGCCGCCAACGCCCAGACCACGACACCAACCCTGATCAACAGCCGTTTGGACATAATGGACAACGTCAGACCGCCCCCCGTGGGCAGGTCCTCGTAACCTATACGCGATGGCCATACTCCGCAATAGTAATTATCGGCTCGATCGGCACTTTAGCTTAGGCATGATTACTTACTGGCACACAATATGTTACATCGTGAGCAAATCGGGCGGCGCGTGTTCCTTTTTTCAATTCTGACAGGATTGTTTCACGCGTCTTCCTCGCCCAGCAGTTCGAGAAACCGGTGGGCGTCACGGACGGCGCGGCCGAGGTGGCAGTTGTTGAAGAAGACGTAGATGCGGTCGGTCTGGGCGCGCAGGGAGTCGAGGCGTCCGACCCATTCGCGCAGTTGGTCGTCGCTGTATTGATAGTTGTATCGCTCCGCGCCACCCTCCCACCACTGCGCGGCGTTGCGTCCATGGAGACGGATGTACCCCACCGGGGTGGTGGCCGCGGCTTCGGGGGGCAGCAGATGCGGCAGGGGCGGTTCATCGACGTTGCAGTAGCCGATCTGCGACTGACGCAACGCTTCCTTCACTTCCGGGTGCAGCCAACTGTCGTGGCGAAATTCGACGAACAGCGGGATTCCCGCCAGCCGGTCATTCTGACGGCGCAGGTAGTCGAGGTTGGCGGGGGCAAAGCGGAAAGAGTAAGGGAACTGGGCCAGCAGCCCGCGCAGTTTCCCGGCTTCGCGCAGCGGCGCGACCGCTTCCAGCAGCGGCGGAATGTTGGCTGCGGCCTGGTCGCGCTGGTGGGTGAAGCTGCCGTGGGTCTTGACGAGGAACTCGAACGCCGGCGGGCTCTTGCGTTCCAAGTTGGCGAAGACCTTCGCGCTCGGGATGCCATAGTACGTGGAGTTGATCTCGACGGTGTCGAAATCGGCGGCGTAGTGGTCGAACATGCGGCCGCGCGCGATCCCGGCGGGATAGTAGGAGCCCACCCAGTCGGCGAAGGAGTAGCCGCTGGTGCCGACACGGACATTGGGATACCGACGGGCTACTCGTGCTCGGGCTTGCGCGATCGCGGAGGGCGCACGCTCTGAAACCGGACCTTCTTGCAGACCGGGCAGATCCATTTGCGGCGTCCGTGGAAGACCCGCTTTTGCTCGACCATGGCGCGGCGGCAGCGGGGGCAGATCATCGTCGTGGGTTCCGGACATCGGATCAGATCACGCCGAGCCAGTCGGACAACAGGAACTCGAGACGCCCGATCAGGAGCGCCATGCGTGACATGACCGTATACGCAAACGTGGCGCCGAAGAATATCATCATAAAGTACCGCCCGGCGACGGCCGCCCGCCCCCAGGCGCCGGTGTGACGGCGGGTGAAGACGAAATACATCAGCGTCACCAGCACCCCCAACAAAATGATCACGCCATCGACGGTGCCGCTGCCGGAGATGGTGGCGGCGGTCTGCTTGAGCACCCGTGCCTGCATCATCGCCGGGATGGCGGCGCCGGCGCCGGCGCCGATCAGGAGCGCGAGCGGAATCTGCGACCAGGGGGCCAGGCGGGGATGCACACGCAGGAACATCGCCGAGCCGAGAATGACCGGGATTAACGCCGCCCATTGGCCGTCTCCCAAGGGCGCGATCGCCTGCGGGATCAGAATCGATTTGACCGTCACCACCAGCGAGTAACCGATCGAGAGCCCCAGCAGGAGATGCTCGGCGAACTTGAAGATCGGATTGTCGCCGACCAGAATGGTGTAGATGGCTAGCGTCAACAGCGCGGTGATCGTGGTTTCCCACCACATCTCAGGCGGCCCTCCGTTTGCGGGAGCGCCATGCCTCGATGTTGCCCCAGAGCACGAGGAGGGCGATCAACACGTGCGCGGCCGACTGCGCCGCCATGCCACGCACACCCGCGGCGGGCGATTGCAGGAGTTGCTCGTATTCGGCGGCGCCCTTCAAGCCGGTGAGGATGCCGGCCAGTTGCCCGGATTCCTGATAGGGCGTAAACGAGGTCACCATGACCGCCGAGAGCGCCGCGACGACCTTCTCACCATAGCGATTGGCGGCGTATTCGATCCAATAGGTCGGCATCGACCCATCGGCGACCGAGACCACCAGATCGATGTCCTCGTAGTTGCGGACACGCGCGCCCAGCGGCAGACGGGACAGCGGCGCGCCGAGATAGTCGGTGGCGAAAACTTCACCGATGTCCTCCCCCATTCCGAGGATGGCGGCGGTGTACTGCGGACGGAAGCCGAGGTAGATCCAGTCGTCGCCGTACTCTCTCCCCTGCCGTATGGCGCGCCGGGAGAGCAGGTCGTAGCCGATGGCGTTCCCTTCGGAAAACAGCGCCAGCCCGACCACTTTGATGCCGCGGCGGAAGCAGTGATCGGCGATGGCCGCGCCGATCGGACCGATCTCGGGCAGACTGGAGGCCTCGTGATCGAAGGAGATCATCACCACCGCGTTCGAGTCGAGGGCGTCGATCATGGCGAAGACGGCGCGGGTGGAATCGGTGACCGTGATCGGCAGCCGCGGCCGCCAGATCATGACGGCGATCATCGCAACCGCCAGCAGCGCAAAGATGATCCGCCGCGCGCGCACCCTACCGTCCCCCCAGGTAGGTGCGCTCGACGCCGGCGATGACTTTCAGGGCGGTGGCGACCATTCCCAGTCCGATACCAATCAGGATGGCGCGTTTGGCGGCCAGCGCCGGCACATTGACAATCCACTCGGCCGCCGCGGGCAGTTGCGCGCTGATCTGCTCGCCCAACGGGACCCGTCCGATGAGCACGATCAACCCCGCGGCGATGAGCACCGCCGATTCCACCGAGCGGGCACGGAACCCACGAAAGGCCGCCGAGGTCACATAAAAGGCCAGAAGCGAGAAGACCGTGGCCTGCATCGGCGCCTGCAGGTGATTGAAGGCCCAAAGAAACGACGAGCCCTGATCGATGCCGCCGGAAAACCCCATCGACGCCATCGCCGCCACCGAGGCCAAAAGCACCAGCGAATACGGCCGTTCGGCGCGACGGCGTCGGAGACGCACGATGTGGTTTTTCACCACTGCGGCGATGCCGACCATCAAGGCGCAGGCGAAGATCACCTGCATCCAATTGAGAATCGCGCGGTAGGTCGCATCCATTCCCGGCGATGTGACGAAGTACTGCACGACCATGAAGACGCCGGCGGTGGCGGCGGTCAGAATGGTGAGGCGGTCGCGCAGCATGCTCATCGTCGCGTCATTTCGCCAGCCACGGACCGGCGTCATAGGCGGCAAGCCACAGAACCAACGCCCCGCAGAGCAGAAGGGCCAGCGCCAGATACTTCAGCCAATCCTGCGCCCAGAGCGCGCCGAGGGCGCGCGCATCGCCGGAGAGAACACCCGAGGCCGCGAATACCTCCTCGCCGATCAGCGTGTAGTCACAGGCGACCAGGAAAAACGACAGCTGGATGGTCGAATCGGTGCCGGCAATGGTGACCGCGCCGGAGCGATGCGCCGCCTCGGCGAGGATCAGCGCCTCGCCCTCGAAAGTGCCCAGCAGCAGGACCGCCCCGGGATGTTCGCGCGCGACGATCCCCTCGATCGCGGCGGCGTAGCCGAACTGGCTTTGTGTGACAAAGGTCGCGGCGGTCAGCGCCTTCCACTCCGGGCGACCCGCCAGCGAGGCCGCCTGCGTGATCGTGTCATCGGCCACCTGCGCGATCACCGGATCGTGGCTGGGGAAAAGCAGTCGGCAGTTGTACTGGGCGGATTGCCGCGCGACATGCGAGAGAATCTGCATCGAGGCCATGGTGGTGGGACGTCCCATATCGCCCCCCCAGCCGGTGATGTAGACCACCGGCGTGCCGGTCTCGGTGGCGCGTCCGATGGCATCGGGCAGAGCATCAAGCGGCGGCAGGGGACGCAGCGCCGGCGCGCCGCGCCGTTTCACCAGCCGGCCGGCGACGAAGGCCGCGGCGATGACCAGGACAATTGCGATGAGTTCGGGCAGACGTTGAGTCTGCACGGCCAGCGCCGGTATGACATCCCGCGGCCCGGCCATCGCCACCGCCGGGATGCCGCAAAGCGAGAGGGCTGTCAGAACGCGGAGCCGCCGGCGCATGCGGGTTATAAACCGCCATCCGTCGGAAGCGTCAACACCAAAGGCGGAGGGTGATTACGGACGCACCGTCAGGCCGAAACGGTGGGTACTGCCCAGATCGTCGGAGTACGGCGCGAAGGCGTAGTCGACACCGAAGCGTTGATCGGCGGTGCGGATGCCGGCGCCGGCGCTGAAGGTCTGGGTGTCATAGCCGAGACGCACGCCCGCGCGCAACGCCAGACGTGGATCGGGGGTGTACTCGCCGCCGAAGTGCCAATGCAGATTTTCGTCCTCGGCCGCCAGAAACTCGCCGCGCAGAGAGAGTTGCTCACGACTCCAGGCCCCGCCGACGTGGACCCGGTTGGGCATCTTGAACTCGCGCTCGATGAACTTGGCCTTGGGGCCGACGTTGGTGAAGGCGATGCCGAAGTGAAAGTTGCGATGGATTCGGTACCGCGCCCCCAGGCCGAGGATGGCATTTTGCGCGGTCTCCGACTCGATGTGCTCGAGCACATAGGCGGCCGACAGCCCGACCGAGAGCCGCTCATCGACCACACGCCCGATCGCGGCCTGGAAGATGCCGCTGGCCGCGTCGTAGTAACCGATCGGGTCCTGCGAGGGGCCGGTGCGTCGGGGGATATCGCCGGTGCCCAGGTAGGCCACCCGCGCGCCGAACGACCATTTCTGCCAGGGCACCGCGACCGCGAGGTATTCGCCGCGGGTGTCCTGGAAATAGACGTTATGGGCAAACGAGAGGACGGTCTTCGGAATGCCGACCAATCCGGCGGGATTGTACTCGGTGGCGAAGGGATCTTCGGCGTCGGCGACCATCGTTTCGGCCAGCGCCACCGCACGGGCGCCGCCGCCGATGGTCAGGAAGCGAAAGCCGATGGGGTCGGTCGCGTTCGACTGCGCCGCCGCGCTCCGGGCCGTCGCGACCAATGAAACGACCGCCATGACAAGACCGGCGGCACAGTGTGTAAGCGATCGCATCGTCGACATCCCGTTCCGCATTCGTTAGAAGCGCACGCCCAGCGAGAAGACATGCTCGGCGTCGATTTCATCGGGCTGCACCGCGAACGCGTAGTCGAGCACAAAACGGACACGGCTGGAAGCGCGCGGCTCCACTCCGCCGCCGAAGGTGAGACGGCCGTCATCGACGCCGGCGCGCACCGCGATCAGTTCACGGAAGCGGCCTTCGGCGCCGACGTGCACGGTCGCGCCTCGGTCGGCATCCACTTTCACATCGACTGCGCCGAGCGCGCGCCCATTGAACACAAGCGCCGCCACCCCGCCGCGCACCACCACCGGGAATCTCTCATCAAATGACGATCCCCCCGACTCCCCTTCCTCGATCCAGTAGTCGCTGGTGGTCCAGGGGTATTTCTGGTTGAGCCGCTGGACCGCCACGCCAAGCCGCAGTTCGTTGGGGACGGCATCGGCGGCCATGCCGCGCTTGAGCATGCGGTGGCGCAACTGTGCGCCGAGGTCGAAGCCGACCGTGTAGGCGCTGATGTTGGCGATGTTGTGCTGGACATAGCGCAGGTTCACGCCCAGGGAAACGGCGGTCGGGGCCGTGCGCTCGGTGAACCGGCGCGCAAAGGTGAAGGCGAAGGCGTTCGAATAATCGGAGATCTCATCGCCGATCTGGCCGTCGATGTCGCGGGCGAAGATGTCGCCGACACCGGCGTAGATCCACGAGAACCCCATCGCCGCTTCCTCGCGGCCGAAGGGGTGGATGTAGTTGATGTAACCGGCCTGACGGTCGAAGGACATCTTGCGCAGGGCCATTTCGACGGCGTCCTGGCGGGTCTGCGCGATTCCGGCCGGGTTCCACCAGGAGCCGCTGGGGCCTTCGGCGGTGGCGGTGAAGGCCGAGCCCATGGCGACGGCGCGCGCGCCGACGCTCCAATCCAGCATCGCGCCCGGCTGGCCGCCGTCTTCCTGGGCCGCCGCGCCCACCGGCCAGAGCGCCAGCGCCGCCGTCAACGCGGCGATCCAACGACGAGTGCCAAGGGTCTGAGTCATTGCGTCTGCGCCCCTCACGGAATCACCACCACTTTACCCCAGTGCGTCTGGCCGCCAGAGTATTCGATGACAAAGAAGTAGGTGCCCACGGCGACGACCTCTCCCTCGCCGTTGCGTCCATCCCAGATATCGAGCTCGTCGTATTGACGTCCCCCCTCGCGCAGCGCGCCATCGGTGACGGTCTTGACGAGATTGTTGGCGTAATCGTAAATCTTGATCGTGACCGGGCCGTCGGAAGGCGGCGTGTAGTGGAAGCGGATGCCGCCGGAGGAGATGTTGGGCGAGTACGGCACGGGGGTGGCATAGGCCCCTCCCTCGCCGCCTGCGGCCCCCGGCTGCACGGACTTGAAGCCACGGCGCACCGCCTTGGTCTGGCCGTTGCGGGTCAGGATCGCCATGCCGTTGGCGGTGCCGACCCAGATTTCATTGCCCACCAGTTCAACCGCGAAGACCTCTGTGGTCGAGTCGATGACCGCGCCGGTTTCGGGATCGGTGAAGGTGCTGATCGTGTCCCACGAGACGCCGTTATCGGGCGAGTAGAGCAATCCCTGCGAGGAGGCGGCCCAGACGATGGCGCCATCGAAGGCGAAGTTCCAGATCTGATGGCCGGTGAGCGGCACCGACCAGGTCCGTCCCGCATCGCGCGTCACCGAGAGGCCATCTTTCTCCTTCGATCCGGTAAAGATGTTGGCGAAACGCCCTTGGCCGGTGGCCTGGGTGGCCGCCCAGATGGTGCCGCGCCCGCCCGGCTGGAAGCCGATCGCGGTGATGAAATTGCCGGAGAGTTGCTCGAACCCGGCGATGGCGGTGTCATCATCGCGATAGCGGAAGAACTCAAGCAGATCGAAGTCGTTGGGATTGGAGTTGGAGAAGACCACGCCCCAGGTGATGCCCTTGTCCAGCGTGCGCGCCATCATCGAATCGGTGCCGACCCAGAGGGTCTTGAGAACATCGGCGCCGGTCAGGTCATCTTTGCCGATCTCGGCGGCCAGCGACAACGGCGTGGCGCCGATGCGCTTGTTGTTGACCATGTTCCTGTAGGAAGCGGTGAACATCAGACTGTCGAGGTTGCGGATATCGCCCTCGGCCAGCCCACTGTCGGTGGCCAACCAATAGCGGCAGCCCTCGAAGACGACATCGCGTACGCCAAGACGCCGCGATGAGACATTCCAAGTCTCGCCGCCATCGGCGCTGATCGCAAATCCCGGTGTGCCGAAGCCGTTGGAGCCGGGTTCACAGAGCGCCCAGATCACGGAGTCAAACGCGGTCGTGCACGGAGTCTGCTGGTATCCCATGCCGATCACCCGCTGTCCGATGGAGTCGGCTTCGACCCCGATGGGCATCGTGGCGCCGGGCAATGGCGATCCGGACACCGGCCAGGCGTAGACTCCGACTTCGGTGCCGATGAAAACGGTCTCCGGATCATCCGGCGGCGCGGGCAGAAGCGAATACGCATCTATACCGAGAGCGTTTTCCCACACAACGCCCGGCATGTCGGCGTAGATCGTTCCACCGTCCTCGCAGGCCACCCAGACACGTCCGGGTGTCAACGCGATGTCCCGCGGACGCCGCCTCGGGCCGGTGGCGTGGAAAGGCTGGGTGACCGTCCAGTCGCGGCCATTGTTGAAGCTGTAGGCAAGCCCCAATCCGGAATCGTTGTCGGGACTGGCCAGACCGACCCAGAAGGTGTCGCCTTTGGCGGCGGTTGAGATGACGTAATCGGACGGGAAGCCATCGTAGAGCGCGTTGTAGGTGCGCCAACTGCCGCCGCGGTCCGGCGTGCGTGACATGCCATCGTCGGTGGCGGCATACAGACGCGCCCCGTCGAGATAAAGGTCATGGAAGACCTTGCCGCGCGGCTTGAGCGTGTCGGTCAGAAAAATCATCTTGTTGATGCCGTAGGCGGTTCCCGCCCACAGCGCCAGCGAGTCGGGACGGGTCGAGTCGACCACCGCGGCGAAGTAACGATTGTTCAGATCGTTGAAGGTCTTGTTCTCGAAATCCGAGCGGGCGGTGCCATCGGCGAAGATGTTTTCCCAGGTCAGGCCATCATCGTCGCTGACCAGCAGTCCGCCGGCAAAGCAGGTGGCGAACAAACGGCCGCGCGCATAGGCCAGATCGTAGGCCAACTGAAACGGACCGGAGGCCTGATTGCTCGACGGGGTCCGTCGCTCCCACTCCTCACTCACCTCATTGAAGCGGTAAAGGCCATCCCCCCAGGTCACCACACGGCCATCGCGCACTTCGGTGTGGCTGGTCGCGGACCAGGCGCCGTTGGGAAAGATGCCCATCGCCGGTACTTGGAGGGACGGCAGACCATCGGTGGTGTCATAAGTCAGCCACTGATCCCCCGGCAGCGTCAGACGGCTCGGTCCCTTGGCGGTCGCGGCCCAGACATCGGGGGTGATGTGGATGATATCGACTACGTTGTTGGAGCCGGGCACGGTGTCGGTCGACACGGCCGGTTTGGACAAGGCGGCGTCCTCGGCCGGATCAATCTGCCAGGCGCGCGGCAGGTCGGCGGCAGAGGCAACGGCCGGTCCGAGCAAAGCCAGCGCGACGAACCAGGCAAGCGGCCGAAGCCAGCGGGTGCGTGTGTGTGAGATGCTCATCATGTCGTTTGGGTGGAAGTGAAACCCGAAGGCGTCGTGGCATCCGGGTCTGGCTGACAGACGCGCCCCCATGCGCATCGTAAGGGAGCGAATGTCGTCCCCAAGTTGGAGTTGGTCAAGGGGTTTTCTGGTCGCGGTCGAGGGTCGGCAACCGCTACGGCAGGCCGGCGAGTTGGGCCGCCACGCCCCAACGCAGGCCACGCGCGGAGACCGTCACGCGCCGTGCGTTCAGGCGGTTTAACACCGCGGCCCAGAGGTAAGTTCCAGCGACAATCACCCGGGCCCGCGCCGGATCATAGGGCAGAAGTTTTCGAAGACGCGCGATTGGCAGCCGCGCCAGCTCCGCGGCGGTGGCGCCGATCCAATCGGCGCTGAGGACGCGGCCATGAACCACTTCCGGATCGAAGCGTCGCAGCCCGGCCGCAAGGGCCGCCAGCGCGGTCAAGGTCCCTCCCACTCCAACGATGGCGCTTGTGTCACGAAAGACATCGGGATTCAGCGTCAGGAACGCGCGGTCGGCGCAGCCGAGGTAGTACCAATCGCGCGCGGCCGGGTTTTTCGGCGCGTGCGTAACCCATTGGTCGGTGGCGCGCGCCGCGCCGATCTTGAAGCTGCGAAAGACACCGGAGACGGGCTCGAGGATTTCCGTGGAGCCCCCGCCGAGATCGATGACTAGTCGCTGCGCGGTTGCGCCCCGCATCCCCGACAGCGCGCAGCGCGCCGAGAGCGCGGCTTCGCGCCGGGCGCTCAGCACCTGCACCGGAAACGACGTTGCCCGGCGCAGTTGTTCCACCACGGCGGCGCGGTTGCCGGCGGCGCGTATCGCGGCAGTCGCCGCCACCAGGCCGGCAGAAACTCCATGCTGGCGCGCCAGCGCGTCGTAGCGCGAGAGCACACGCCCCGCGCGACGCACCGCCTCGGTGGGGAGACGGCCGTGACGGTCGCTGGTGAGGTCCACGGTCCGACGTTCTTCACAGAGGGGATGCAATCGTCCCCGCCGCAACTCGGCAATCAACAGCAGCGCCGAGAACGTGCCCAGATCGATGGCGGCGACACGCATGCAGATGTCCGGCGCGCTACCCGCCGAGTTTTTCCTTGAACACGCGAGTGATCTCGGGGAGATAGGCAAAGACATCGCCGACGATGCCGTAGCTGGCGACTTTGAAGATCGGGGCGTCGGCATCCTTGTTGATGGCCACGATCACCCGCGACGATTGCATGCCGACCAGATGCTGAATCGCGCCGGAAATGCCGCAGGCGATGTAGAGTTTGGGATTGACGGTCTTGCCGGTCTGGCCGACCTGCTTGTCATAGGGGACCCAACCGGCATCGACGATGGCGCGCGAGGCGCCGGCGGCGGCGCCGAGAACCTGCGCCAATTCCTCGACCATCTTGTAGTTTTCCGGCGCGCGCAGGCCGCGTCCGCCGGAGACGATGATATCGGCTTCGGTCAATGGCACGCTGCCGGCGCCAATCGATTCGGCCGCGACCACACGCACCTGCGGCGCGCCGAGGCCGTCGGCGGGACGAGCCTCGACTGATCCTTTGGGCTCGCGCGCTTGGGACTCCTCGGACGTCTTCGGGCGCATCGTGACCAGCCAGGGTTTGGCTTCCGAGAAGACGTATTCCGTGAAGGCCTTGCCGCCATAGGTGGCCTTGGTCACATGCGGGAGCCCATCCTTCCACTCAATGCCGCCGGCATCGGCGACCAGACCGGCGCCGAGACGCGCGGCCAGTCGGGCGAAGAGGGCGCGTCCATAGACGGTCGCGCTGCCAATGACCAGATCGGGCTTGTCGGCGGAAATCCAGCGGGCGAGCAGATCGGCGTACTGGTCATCGACAAAGTGGGCCAGCGAAGGATCATCGGCCACCAACGCGCGATCCGCGCCGCGCGCAGTGAGCGCGGCGGCGTGGTCGCCGACGCCGTGCCCGAAGAGCACCGCGGTGACCGTCCCGCCCCCGGCATCGGCCAGACGACGCGCCACGGTGAGCAGTTCATAGGCGCCGGATGACACCGCGCCGTTACGTTGCTGGGCAAAAATCCAAATCGACAGACTGGCCATCTTATCCTCGCTTCCGGTTGCTCCCCGGGTTCTGATCGTAATACAGGCGGGTGACCCGATCAATGATTTCGACCAGCGGGAGCGCATGTTTTGACGCCGCGGCGCGGCAGTCGTCGTACTCGGGGATGGCGCGCGCGCCGTCGGCGGTTTCCGCGACCTTGACGCGGATCGGACCCCACGGCGTCGCGATCGTCTCGATGC
>DATMBC010000009.1 GCA_035559435.1 bacterium | reverse complement strand
CTGCCGGTGGGAGCGTTCGGCGGACGCCGGGAGATCATGCAGAGACTTGCGCCGCTGGGGCCGGTCTATCAGGCCGGGACTTTGTCCGGCAACCCGGTGGCGATGGCCGCCGGCCTGGCGACCCTCGAGATCATCGAGCATGAGAATGTCTATGCCCGTCTCGAGCACAAGGCCGAACAATTCGAAACCGCGCTGCGTAACCGTCTTGACCTGGCCCACTACGATGCCGGGCTGACACGGGTGGGGTCGATCTTCTGGTTCTGGTTTGGCGGCGGCAGGGCGCCGGAGAACCCGTCGCAGATTCACCCCGGCGCGGCCGAGCGGTACAAGCAGGTTTTCCATCATGCGCTGGCGCATGGTGTCTACCTGGCGCCGTCGGCCTATGAGGTCGGCTTCATCGCCACGGCGCATGACGCCGAGTCGCTGCGGACCGCGGTTGACGTGATCGCGGAGGGAATTGTCAAATCGAAGTAGGAGCTAGAGGACCAATTCTTCCATGCGAGACTGTGATTTTCTCAATGCCTGTTTTGGGATGATGGTGCGGCGGCGGCCGATTTGGGTGATGCGCCAGGCCGGACGGTATCAGGCCTCGTACCGGGCGGTGCGCGAGAAATTCAGTTTTGAGCAAGTCTGCCAGACGCCGGAACTGATCGCGCAGGTAACCGCCGCGCCGGTCGCGGAGTTCGATCTCGACGCCGCGATCATCTTCTCCGATATCCTGGTGGTCTTCCCGCCGATGGGGGTGCCGGTCTCCTTCGACGATGGCGGGCCGCGTCTGTCCGCGCCGATCCGCACCGCCTCCGACCTCAATGCCTTGCGACGGCTCGATGTGGCCGAAGGGCTGGGTTTTGTGACCGAGGGGATCCGTCTGGCCCGTCAGGCCCTCCCGTCCAACATTCCGATCATCGGCTTTGCCGGCGCGCCCTTCACGCTGGCCTGCTACGCGATCGAGGGGACCACCTCGCGCGAGTTCACCGTGGCGCGGCGCTTCTTCCATGAGCAGCCGCGTCTGGCGGAAAAACTGATGAGCCACCTCAGCGGCGCCGTTGCCGACTATCTGGCCGCCCAAATCGCGGCAGGGGTCGACGCGGTCCAGATCTTCGACTCCTGGGGCGGACTGCTCTCATCGGAGGATTACCGCCGCTGGGTGCTGCCGCACATGCAGGAGCTTGTCGCGTCGATCAAGAAGCCGCAGGTCCCGGTCATCCTGTATCTGAGCAACACCTACCATCTGCTCGATGTCATCGCCGAAGCCGGCTTTGATGTTGTCAGCATCGACTGGCGCACCGAACTGAATGCCGCCGCCCACCACCTGGTCCATGCCCGCGCCATTCAGGGGAACCTCGATCCGCTGGCGTTGTATGGGGATGCGGAGAGCATCACCCGGAAGGCGGCGCGGATTATGGAAACGATGGATATCACCAACAAGGGGCATATCTTCAATCTCGGCCACGGCATCCTGCCGTCGACGCCGGAAGAGAACCTCCGGCTGTTGGTGCAGACGGTGCATGGCACCCCGCCGCGGGTGGGTTGAGCGACCGATGGCCAACGCGTCATTCACCAGCGATCAATCGTACCTGTCGGTTCCCTCGGAACTGCTGCGCAAATATGACCGTCCCGGCCCGCGGTACACGTCGTATCCGACCGTCCCGGTCTGGACCGAGACATTCGGCGCCGATGATTACCGCCGCCACCTCGATGCGTTTGCGGCCGGCGGACGCGGTCTGTCGGTCTATGTGCATCTGCCGTTCTGCGAGCATCGCTGCACCTTCTGCGGCTGCAATGTCGTGATCGCGCAGCGCGAAGACACCATCGAGCGCTATCTCGACTACCTGTTCCGCGAAATCGACATGGTCGCCGCCCGATTCGGCGGCAAGCGCCGTCTGTTGCAGCTGCATTGGGGCGGCGGCACCCCGACCCATCTGTCGATTCCGCAGATGCAGCGGGTCTGGGACAAATTACAGGGCGTGTTTGACTTCGATCCGGCCGCTGAGATCGCCATCGAGGTCGACCCGCGCGTCACCACCCGCGAACAGATGCAGTTCCTCCGCGCCCTCGGATTCAACCGGCTTTCGATGGGCGTGCAGGATCTCTCGCCGGAGGTGCAGGAGGCGATCGGACGCAACCAGACCGACCGTCAGACCGCGGCGATCTATCGGCTCGGACGCGACCTCGGATTCTACGGCATCAACATGGACCTGATCTATGGCCTGCCGCGGCAGACCGCGGCGCAGTGGCGCGCCACGATGGACATGATCGCCGACTGGAAGCCCGACCGCCTGGCGGTCTACTCCTACGCCCATGTGCCGTGGGTCAAGCCGCAGCAAATGCAAATCAACGAGGCCGAATTGCCGAGGGGCCCGGAAAAGTTCGCCCTCTTCGAAATCGCGGTGAAAAGCCTCCTGGCCGCCGGCTACGAGCCCATCGGCTTCGATCACTTCGCGTTGCCGACCGATGAATTGGCGCAGGGCATTCACAATGGCCGTCTGCACCGCAACTTCATGGGGTACACCGTGTCGGTCTCGCGCGACATGGTCGGGTTGGGGCTGTCGTCGATCGGCGAGATCGGCGGCTGTTTCGCGCAGAATGACTCGCGATTGGGTGGATACTACCGGCGCATGGACGAAACCGGCACCGGCATCCATCGCGGTTGGTCCCTCTCCCGTGACGACAAGATTCGCCAGGAGGCCATCCTGGCAATCATGTGCAGGATGCGGCTGTCGTTTGCCGAGCTGGGTCGGCAACTGGAAATCGACGCCCGCGAATACTTCCGCGAGGAGTTCACCCGGCTGGATGAGTTCGTCGGCGACCAACTGATCGATATCAACGATGATGGGTTTGTGGTCACGCCGCGGGGGCGGCACTTCGTCCGCAACATCGCCATGGTCTTCGATGCCTACCTGCCCAAAATTCAGGAGCAGGCCACCGAGAAACGGCCCGTGTTTTCGCGCACGATCTGAAGCAAAATGGTCCAGAGCGATTCAGCGTCTACGATCCGGGAGGGCGAGGCTTCCGCCGAGCCTGCTCTATTGGGGAGCGGCCATCGCCAGAACGCAGGTTTGGCGGAAGCCCCGCCCTCCCGATAGGTCGTCGTCCGAACACTTACATGTTGAATGGACTCATCATTGGCGGCGGGATCAGCGGGTTGGCGGTGGCCCACTGGCTCGGGCTGGAGAAGGCGCCCGAGGGGTGGGAACTGTGGGAGGCGGAGGACCGTCTCGGCGGCACCCTGCGCACCGACCGCATCGATGGTTACTCGGTCGATTGGGGACCGAATGGCTTCCTCGACCGCGAGCCGTTGACCCTGCAGCTGGTCGATGAGATCGGACTGCGCGAACAACTCGAACCCGCCAACGAGAGGGCGGAAAAGCGATTTATCGTCAAGAACGGCCGCCTGCACCCGGTGCCGTTTTCACCGTTGCGGATCCTGACCACCGGGTTGCTGTCACCCTACGACAAACTGCGCATCTTTGCCGAGCCGTTCATTCCGGCGCGTCGCGATGACGCCGACGAGTCGATTTACGATTTCGCCGCACGGCGCATCGGCGCCGGCGCGGCGCAGATGTTTGTCGACCCGATGGTCTCCGGCGTCTTCGGCGGCGTGGCGCGCGAACTGTCGCTGCCGTCCTGCTTTCCCGTCATGCGCGAGATGGAAGTCCAGTATGGCGGGCTGGTCAAGGCGCTCATCGCCAGGATGAGGGAGAAAAAGCGCCGCGAACGGGCCGAGAAGAAAAAGACGTCCGGCTCGCCGGCCGGGCCGGGGGGACGGCTCACCTCCTTCCAAGGCGGGCTTGATGTCCTGGTCAACCGTCTCGGCGAACGGCTCCGTCCGGTGGTGCGTCTGCGACACGCGGTGACCGGAGTCTCGCGCGACAGCGAAGGGTGGGTGGTGATGGATTCGCAGGGGGAGATGACCCGCGCCAAGCGGATCATCGTCACCTGTCCCGCCTACACCGCCGGGCAGATTTTCAGGGAGTATGACCGCGATCTGGGGATCGCCTTCGCGGCGGTGCCGTATGCGCCGATCATCGTCGTGGCCACCGGGCACCGGCGCGAGGATATCGCCCATTCGCTCGATGGCTTCGGCTTTCTCATTCCCCGCAACCAGCGCATCCGCACCCTGGGATCGATCTGGACCTCGTCGATCTTCGCCGGCCGCGCCCCCGAAGGGCATGTCCAGTTCCGCACCATGCTCGGCGGCGCCGGCGATCAGAGCGTCCTCGATCTGATGGACGATGAACTGTGGGCGCTCATCCGCCGCGAGCTGGGGCCGATCATCGGCATCAAGGCCGATCCGGTCTTCATGCGCATCTACCGCTGGCAGCGCGGCATCCCGCAGTATGTGCTTGGCCACCGCGACCGCCGGGCGCGTCTGGAGCAGTTCGTCGCCAGACAGCCGGGGCTGTATTTCGCCGGCAATTCCTACTATGGCGTCGGGCTGAACGACTGCGTCAAGATGGCCCACAGGGTCGCCGAGCAGATTCGAAGCGACTCCCGGCAGTAGCGCGACTCGGGTCTTGCCTTTTCGGGTCGCAATCGCAATCGTGCGGCGCGCATGCGAGGAACGGCCATGTCCCTGCGTCTGAAGATTCCCGTCATTGTCGGTCTCGCGGTTCTCTGGAACGCGCTGCCGGTTTCGGCGCAAAAGGGCGATCCGCGCGACGCCCTAGCGCTGGCCGAACTGTCGGCGGCGATGCAGGCGATCGCCGCGCGGGTGCAGCCGGCGGTGGTGCAGATTGTCTCCTCCGGCTATGTCCCCGCCGGCGAGGGGGCCGAATCGGCCGCCGAACTGCTGCGTTTGCAGCGCTCCGGCGGCTCGGGGGTGATTGTTGACCCAACCGGCTACATCGTCACCAACGCCCATGTGGTGGCCAATGCCCAAAGGGTGCAGGTGGTGCTCACTGCGCCGCCGGGCAGAAATGCCTTCCAGTCGATTGTCAAGCCGCGCGGGCCGATCTTGCCGGCGGATGTGGTCGGTCTCGATGAGGAAACCGATCTGGCGGTGCTCAAGGTCGACACGTCCGGTCTGCCGTATCTGCCGTTGGGCAACAGCGACGATGTCAAGTCGGGTCAGGTGGTGCTGGCCTTCGGCGCGCCCCTGGGTCTGGACAATTCCGTGACCATGGGGGTGGTTTCGGCGGTGGCGCGGCAGTTGCGTCCGGAGGATCGGATGATCTACATCCAGACCGACGCGTCAATCAATCCCGGCAACTCCGGCGGGCCGTTGGTCAACACCGCCGGGCAGGTGGTCGGGATCAACACCTCGATCATCACCCGATCCGGCGGAAGTGAAGGGCTGGGATTTGCCGCGCCCAGCAACATCGTTCGCACAGTCTATGAGCAGATTCGCGCCGCCGGACGAGTCCGGCGCGGCGGGATTGGCGTCCTGGCGCAGACCATCAATCCGGTTTTAGCCGAAGGCCTCGGACTGGCGCGCGATTGGGGAGTGGTCGCCGGTGATGTTTCTCCCGACAGCCCGGCGGCGCGGGCCGGTGTGCGGCGCGGCGACATCATCCTGGCGCTCAATGGCAAGCCGATGGAGAATGCCCGTCAATTCGACGTCAACCTCTATCAATTCGCCACCGGCGACAAGGTCCGTCTCGATCTCCAGCGCGGCGACGAGCAGCTGTCTCTGGAGGTGCAGGTCATCGAACGGCCGGGCGCCTCTTCCGAATTGGCGTTGATGGTCAGCCCCGAAGAGAATCTGATCGGGCCGCTGGGCATCCTCGCGCTTGATTTGAATGACGAGGTCGCCGCGATGCTGCCGCCGTTGCGTTTCCGCACCGGTGTGGTGGTGGCCGCGCGCGCCTCCGATGCCACACCCGGCGAGGACAACTTCCGACCCGGCGATGTCATCTACGCGGTCAACAGGGTGCCGGTCGAGTCGATCCGCGATCTGCGCGCGGCGTTGGACCAACTGCAAAGCGGCGATGCGGTGGTGGCCGAAGTGGAGCGGGGCGGCGCATTGCGCTACGTCGCGCTGCGAATGGAGTGACATGAAGATTGTCGATCTGCGTTCGGACACGATCACCAGGCCGACCCCGGGGATGCGCGCCGCCATGGCCGCCGCCGAGGTCGGCGATGATGTCCTGGGCGATGACCCCACCGTGCAGGCGCTCGAAGCCAAAGTCGCGGCGCTCTTCGGCGTCGAGGCCTCGCTGTTTGTCGTCTCCGGCACCATGGGCAACCAGGTGTCGTTGCACACCCATGCCTGTCCCGGCGATGAGATCATCTGCGACGAGGACGCTCACATCGACTGGTATGAAGTGGGCGCGCCGGCGGCACTGTCCGGATTGCAGGTGCGTCCCATCCCCGCGCCCGACGGCATCCCCGATCCGGACCGCATCCGCGCGGCGATCCGTCCGGAGAACATCCACCATCCGGTGACCAGCATCATCGCCGTGGAAAACACCCACAACCGCGCCGGCGGCACCGTGGTACCGCTGCCGATTATGCGCGCCGTGGCCGAGATCGCGCATGAACATGGCGCGGTCTGCCATCTCGATGGCGCGCGTATCTGGAACGCCCATGCCGCCACCGGAATCGCGTTGTCCGAATGGGTGAGGGGGTATGATTCGGTCTCGGTCTGCCTGTCGAAGGGGTTGGGCGCGCCGGTCGGGTCGATGATTCTCGGCACCCGCGCGTTCATCACCCGCGCGCGACGGTCGCGCAAGCGTTTCGGCGGCGGGCTGCGTCAGGCGGGCATTCTCGCGGCGGCGGGAATCTACGCCATCGATGATCAGTTGCCGAAACTGAAGGATGATCATCGTCGCGCCCGACGGCTGGCCGAGGCGGTGCAGGGGCTGCCGGGGATTCGGGTGATCCCCGATCCACCGCCGACCAACATTGTAGTCATTGACCTGGACGGTTCGCGACACAATCCCGAGACCGTGCTCAAGACGCTCGAAAGCCGCGGGGTCCGGATGCTCGGCTTCGGCGCATCGCGCATCCGGGCGGTGACCCACCGCGATGTCGATGACGAGGACATCGAAATCGCCGCGCGTGTGTTGCGGGAGACTCTGTCGTGAAACTCGTGATCCTCGGTTCCTCGGCCGGGCTGGCGTCGCGACGGCGGGCCGGATCGTGCTATCTGCTCGATCTGGGTGAGCAGGGCGTGCTTTTGGATCTGGGCGATGGCGCCACCCGCAACTTCCTGCAGGCGGACTATCGCGCCGACTGGGTCTCGCATATCGTCATCACCCACACCCATGCCGACCATGTCGGCGGACTCGGATACTTCCTCCAGCAACGCTACCTGACGGGCACTGACCGTCCGCTGACCATCCATTGCCCGGGCGAAGCGGTGGGGCCGATCAAGGCCGTTTTCAATCTCGGCTACATGTTCAAGGACAAGCTGCCGTTTGCCATCGCCTACAATCCGCATGTCGAGCGCTACCCGTTTCTGGCCGGCGCGGCGCGGATCACACCGTTTCCGACCTCGCATCTGTCCGCCATGCGCGCCTTCGCCGAAGAGAAGGGCCTGCCCAACCGGGGCGAATGCTATGCGCTCCGTATCGAGGCGGGGAGGCGAACCATTGTGTACTCGGCTGATCTGGGCAGTCTCAACGATCTCGACAGCATCCCCACCCCGATTGACTGGCTTCTGGTCGAATCGACCCATGTCCCGCTGGACCGTCTCTGGCCCTGGGCCGACGAGCGCCGTGTGAACCGTGTCATTCTCACGCACATTGCCGACCATTTCGACACGGCGCGCGCGCTCACTGACAAAGACAAGACCCGCGCCGAAATCCTGATTGCCGAAGACGGCATGACCCTCGAGATTTGACCGGGCGCAAGGGGCTGAATCCCCCTTGTCCCATGCCGCTGCAACCTTCGAGCGGATTCTATCGTCTATTAGATCCGTATGTCCGAGCGCATCATCGAACCTGTCAACCCGGTGCCGGGGGAAGCCGAGCCGATCACACCCCCATCGGTCACCCCGCAGTCCGAGACCCGTGAGGTCTACCGCTCGATTCTGCGCATGGGGATCCCGTCGATGGTCGGGTTCGCCGCGCTGCATCTGTACAACGTGGTCGACATGTTCTGGGTCTCGCGTCTGGGCGCCGAGCAGGTTGCCGGGGTGGCGATTTTCGCCGCCTTCTACTGGGTGCTCTCCTCGATCAACATGATCGCCGGCGCCGGCTCCACGGCGATCATCGCCCGACGGTATGGCGAGCAGGACATGGAGCGCACCCGCACGGCGATCGTGGAGGCCTTCATCCTGAAGATCGCCACCGCCGCAGTGAGCGCCGTGATTGGCTACCTGCTCACGCCGTGGATGGTGCGTCTGCTGGGCGCCACCGGCGATGTCGAACGGTACGCCATCAGCTATGGACGGGTGATGTTTCTCGGGCTGGTGTTCAACTTCCCGGTCTGGACCGTGTTTACCGCGTTGCGCGGCATCGATCAGCCGCGTCCGGCGATGTGGATCATGCTGGCTTCGACCGGGCTCAACGCGCTGCTCAATCCCATCATGATCTTCGGCTGGGGACCGATCCCGGCGCTGGGCGTGGCCGGTTCGGCGTGGGCATCGCTGATCGGCTTCGGCATGACCACCATTGTCGGCCTGGCGATGTTCTTTGCCGGCGCATTCCACGTCCGCCTGACCTGGGCGGCGGTCCGTCAGGCCAGCCAGCGCACAATGTGGCAGATGCTGAAAATTGGCATGCCCACGGGGGTCAGTTCGATTTCGTTCTCGCTGGCCCGTCTGGTGATCACGCCGATGATCACCCACTTCGGCGCGCCCTATGTGGCCATCTACGGCGCCGGTTCGCGGGTGCTGGAACTGACGATCATCGTTGTCGTCGGACTCGAACTGGGTCTTTCACCGCTGATCGGCCACCTGCTGGGACGCGGCGACAAGCAACGCGCCTATGTCACCGCCGAAAAGGCCATTGCCCTGGCGGCAGGCCTGATGCTGACAATGGGTATCGGCATGGCGCTTCTGGCCGGACCGATCACCCGCATCTTCTTCGCCGATTCGTCCTATGAACCATTGGGCGTCGCCTTCTTCCGCATCATGGCCATCGCCGGACCGTTTATCGGCGCATTCCTGATGATGGAGGCCGCCTTCTCCGGCGCGGGAGACACGGTGCCGGTGATGGTGGTCGGCATCATCCACGCCTGGGTCTTTCAGGTACCGCTCATCTGGTTCCTCTCGCATGGCCTCGGTGTCGGCCCCAATGGCATCTGGTGGGGATTTGCCGGGTCGGAGGCGCTCTCCAGCGTTTTCTATTTCTGGTGGTTCTCGCGCAAACGCTGGATCCACCGGCAGGTGTAGCCCGTCAGGATTCCCGCCGCGTCGTCGTCTCTTGCGCCGGCCGACGTAATCAATGTGCTGTCAATTTCTTACGCGCATCCGCTCACGTTCGGATTCCGCTTTACGTACCCCCCGTGCGTTTGGTAGACTAAGCCAAATACCCTTGTCCGGGTTGAGGAGAATCGCAATGCCAACTGCCGCCGCCAAAGCCAGCAAACCCGCCGCCGCCCCGAAAGGGAGCGCGACCGAGTTCAGGAATTTCATCAACGGTAAATGGGTCGAATCGAAGACCGGTAAGACCTTCGAGAATCGCAATCCTGCCGATCGTCGCGAGCTCATCGGCACCTTCCAGAAGTCCGACCATCGCGATGTTGACGCCGCGGTCAACGCCGCCGCCGAGGCGTTTAAGTCCTGGCGGCTGGTCCCCGCCCCCAAGCGCGCCGAGATTCTCTACAAAGTCGGCGAGCGGCTGATCCGCTACAAGGAAGAGTTCGCCCGCGACATGACGCGCGAGATGGGGAAGGTGCTCAAGGAGACGCGCGGCGATGTGCAGGAAGCCATCGACATGTCGTATTACATGGCCGGCGAGGGGCGCCGTCAATTTGGCCACACCACTCCCTCGGAGTTGAAGAACAAGTTCCAGATGTCAGTGCGTCAGCCGCTGGGTGTCTGCGGCCTGATCACGCCGTGGAATTTCCCGATGGCGATTCCGTCGTGGAAGATCATGCCGGCGCTGGTGCTGGGCAACACGATCGTCATCAAGCCGGCGACCGATACGCCGCTTTCCGTCGTCAACCTGATGAAGTGCATGGACGAGTGCGGCGTGCCGCCGGGCGTGATCAATATGGTCACCGGCTCCGGACGCGATGTCGGCGAGCCGCTCATCAATCACCCGGAAGTCAAGCTGGTCTCATTCACCGGTTCCACCGAGGTGGGACGTTCGGTGTCGTCGCTGTGCGGCCCGCACTTCAAGCACTCCTGCCTTGAGATGGGCGGGAAGAATCCGCAGATCGTCATGGATGACGCCGACCTCGATTTGGCCATCGAGGGCGCGCTCTGGGGCGGATTCGGCACCACCGGCCAGCGTTGCACCGCGACCTCGCGTGTCATCGTGCACAAGAAGGTTTACAAAGAGTTCGTCAGCCGCTATGTCGAGCGGGTCAAATCGTTGAAGGTCGGCAACGGCCTCGATCCCAAGACCGACATGGGCCCCTGCGTCAACGAGGGCCAGTTGCACACGGTGGAGACCTATGTGCGCATTGGCCAGAAGGAGGATGGCGCCAAGTTGCTGGCCGGCGGGCACCGGCTGGAGAAGGGCGATTACGCCCACGGCTGGTTCCACGAGCCGACCGTCTTCGGCGATGTCGACCCGAAAATGCGGATTGCGCAGGAAGAGATCTTCGGGCCGGTGGTCTCGGTGATCCCCGTCGACAATTTCGACCAGGCCATCCAGGTGGCCAACGATGTTGCCTATGGCCTGTCGGCGTCGATCTACACCCGCGACGTCAATCGCGCCTTCACCGCCATGCGCGACGTGTACACTGGCATCTTCTATGTCAACGCGCCGACCATCGGCGCCGAGGTGCATCTGCCGTTCGGCGGCACCAAGGCGACCGGCAACGGCCACCGCGAGGCCGGTCAGGCGGCGTTGGATGTGTTCTCGGAATGGAAGGCGATCTACGTCGATTTCTCCGGATCGTTGCAGAAGGCGCAGATCGACGATTGATGGAAGTGCTCCGTCGGGGCAGGTCTGAGACCTGCCCTTGCGCGTGGAGGAGATAGAAAGGGCGGGTCTGGGACCCGCCCAAATGAAATGCCGGGACAGGTCTGAGACCCGCCCGGAGATGAAGCCACGACACGATCGACCGTTCACAGCGCCATGATGCAGCTGCTCTTCACCATTCCGCATGACTCGGCCATGCAGTCGCATGCGCCGGATGTCGATTATCATCGCCAGACCGCGTCGATGATCGAGCATCTCTGGTATTCCTCCGCCGTCTAAACATCGCGATGCACCCTCGAAGAGCAGGGGCGTATTGCCTACGCCTCCCATCGACGAGCGAGACACGGGGCACAGAGTCTGTGCCCCACGGTCCGACATTCGAATCACCGACGGAGGAACACAATGGCTCGACGCATACTGATCATGGGCGCCGCCGGGCGCGACTTCCACAATTTCAACACCGTCTTTCGCGGCAACCGCTCCTACCAGGTGGTCGCCTTCACGGCCGCGCAGATCCCCGACATCGCCGGCCGCAAGTATCCCGCCAAGCTGGCCGGCAAAGGATACCCCAAGGGCATTCCGATTCATGCGGAGCAGGACCTCGAGAAGCTGATCGTTGATCTGAAAGTCGATGAGGTGGTTTTCGCGTATTCGGATGTCCCGCACGCCTTCGTGATGCACCAGGCCTCGCGGGCGCTGTCCTGCGGCGCCGACTTCACGTTGATGGGTCCAAACGACACAATGCTCAAATCGAGCAAGCCGGTCATCTCGATCGGCGCGGTCCGCACCGGATCGGGCAAGTCGCAGACCACCCGCCGGGTCTGCCGGATCCTCAAAGACCGCGGCTTGCGCGTGGTGGCGATCCGTCACCCCATGCCCTACGGCGACCTGACCAAACAAATCTGCCAGCGCTTCGCCGAACTGGCCGACCTCGACAAGTACGAATGCACGATCGAGGAGCGCGAAGAGTACGAACCCCACATCATGTCCGGCAATGTGATCTACGCCGGCGTGGATTACGGCGTGATTCTCAAGCAGGCGGAGAAGGAAGCGGATGTCATCGTCTGGGACGGCGGCAACAACGACCTGCCGTTCTACCGTCCCGACCTGCACATCGTGGTCGCCGACCCGCATCGCGCCGGGCACGAACTGACCTACCATCCGGGCGAGGCGAACATCATGATGGCCGATGCGATCGTGATCAACAAGATCGACACCGCCGCGCCGGAATCGATCGAGACCGTCCGTCACAACATCGCCCTGCGCAATCCGAAGGCGGTGGTGATCGAGGGCGCCTCGCCGGTCTTTGTCGACGCGCCCAAGATGATCACGGGGAACCGTGTGCTGGTGATCGAGGACGGCCCGACGCTCACCCACGGCGAGATGAAGTACGGCGCCGGCGTGGTCGCGGCGCGCAAGTGGGGCGCCGCCGAGATCGTCGATCCACGCCCTTGGATCCGCGGCACGCTCAAGGACACCTTCGCCACCTACCCCGGCATCGGCCAATTGCTGCCGGCCATGGGCTACGGCGAACGTCAGGTGAAGGACATGGAGGCCACAATCAACGCCGCCGATGTCGACGCGGTGGTGATCGCCACGCCGATTGACCTGCGCCGCATCATGAAGATCAGGAAACCGTGCGTGCGCGTGCGCTACGAACTCCAGGAAATCGGCAAGCCCGATCTGGTCGACGTCATCGACGCGATGTTTGAGCGGCGCAGGAAGTCCGCGGGCCGGGCCGGGAAGAGCAGACTCGCACAGTGAAGTAATTCAAGTGTCCTCCGCGGGTCGCAAGTCACCCTCGACCGGCAGATCCAAGAGAAAGCCCGCGAACCATCCCGGTTCGCGGGCTTCTCCGTCTGCGAAGGCCATGTCGGACTTCACAACCCGGTGCTATGGGCATGGATCGCAGAACTCCGTGGCGGGATTGGCGCCACGAAAGGCGACGTTGACGATCTTCACCACGTCGACCACGCTCGTTGAGTGCGAGCAGTCGAGGTCGGTGGGGTCCAGGGGACAATTGCTGTTCGGGTCCGGAGTGGGCGTCACACCGCGGAAGGCGGCCTCGAGCACCGCAATCACGTCGCGCACATCCTGGATCGCGTCACAGGCGGCCGGGTCGCCGTGGCAGTTGCAGGCGCACTCGCAGGCGTCGCCGATGCCGTCGCCGTCGGTGTCCTGTTGCATCGGGTTGGCGACGAGGTCGCAGTTGTCGCAGGCGTTGCCGACGTTGTCGCCGTCGGTGTCTTCCTGATCGGAGGTGCGCACCGTGGGGCAGTTGTCACACGCATCGCCGAAACCGTCGCCGTCGGTGTTCGCCTGGTCGGGATTGAAGGCGGTCGGGCAATTGTCGCAGAGATCGCCCCAATTGTCGCCATCGGTGTCGGTCCGGTCGGTGTAGGGCGTGTACGGGCAATTGTCGCAGGGATTGCCCCATCCGTCGAGGTCGGTGTCCAGCTGTGTTGGGTTCGGCGTGGTCGGGCAGTTGTCGCAGGCATCGGCGCGCCCGTCGCCGTCGCCGTCGGCCTGGCTCGGATTGAAGGCCGTCGGGCAGTTGTCCTCGTTGGCGCAGAGACCGTCGCCGTCGGCGTCGTTGAGCGCATCCAACGGACAGGCGTCGCAGAGGTCGCCGATGCCGTCGTTGTCGGCATCCTCCTGACCGGGATTGTAGTCCGACGGGCAGTTGTCGACGTCGGCGCAGAGACCATCGGTGTCGGCGTCGTCGAGCGCATCATACGGGCAGGGATCCGAAGCGGCGCAGACCCCGTCGTTGTCCGGATCATTGATCGGGTCGCCGGGGCACTGGTCGCAGAGATTGCCGACGTTGTCGGCGTCGTCATCCTCCTGCCCGGGATTGTAGATCGTCGGGCAGTTGTCGCAGGGATCGCCGAACCCGTCGCCGTCGCCGTCGTCCTGGCCGGCGCCGGCAATCAGCGGGCAGTTGTCGGCATCGTTGGGATGGCCATCGTTGTCGACATCGGTCTGGATCGAGTAGATCGTCGCCACCGACGCCTTGATCATGCGGGTGGCGTAATCGAAATTGATGAAGCGCGTGCTGTCGCGGAACGAGTGATAGACGGTGGAGAAATTGTACTCGGCCAGGAAGATGCCTTCGAAGCCGCGCTGGGTGAAGGGGTAATGGTCCGAGCCGCCGGAACTGCCGGCCAGGTAGCCGGTGATGCCGGCAATGCCGGGCGCCAGACTCATCCAGACCTGCGCGGCCCGGATGCGCGAGCCATGGTAGAGGTTGGCACGGTTGCTGTTGGTGATGTGGCCAATCATGTCCATGTTCCACATGAACAGGATCTGTTCGCCTTCGGCGACCGCGGTCTCGGCGTAATGCCACGACCCCCAGAGGCCGTATTCCTCGGCGTCGAAGGTGGCAAAGACGATCGTCACATCGGTCGGAATGTCGGCCAGGACCCGCGCGATCTCGAGCACACCCGCGGTGCCGGTGCCGTTGTCGTCGACCGCCGGCGAGCCGGACACGCCGTCATGGTGCGCGCCGACCACCACATGCACATCGGGGAAGCGGGTGCCGACTTTGGTTGCAATGACGTTGTAGCAGGTTAAGGTCCCGGCGCCGGAAAACTGCACCGGGAAGGGATCGTAGTAGATCGAATCGTAGCCGAAGGCGGCGAACTTGCCGGCAATCCAGTCGCGCGCGGCCAGATTGGAGCTGCTGGTTGCCACACGGCCATTGAAGGCCTGCAGACGGTACAGATACGACGTGACCGAGTCCTGACGCACCAGCGCGGCGATCGAATCCAGCGGCGCGTACGTCGGCGACCGGGTCACCATCGCCGGCGCCTGGGGCGCTTCGTAGCCAATCGCCGGGCCGCGGGTGGCCAGCGGCGTCAATGTCTGAATTGTCTCCTCGGACGCCAGCGCGGGCGCGGGAACCTGCAGCAGACGCAGCCCGGCGCGTTCATAGAGTACGGGATAGCGGGCGGCGTTGGCGCCGTCGCGGGCGCGATCCAGCGCCAGCTCACAACGGGCAACGTTGCGCGCGAGCAGTTGTGGATTCAGTTCCGCCAGACGCGGGTTGGCGGCCATGGCGGGGGAAAGCAGGAGCAGATAGTCATTCCCCTCGCGCAGAATCGCATCGACTCCGGCCTGCCGTAGGAATAGGGCGTCATCGGCATGGCGCAGCGTGACGAGATACAGATCGCCGACCGCGGCCGGGTCGATCACGGGTTGCCCCGATCCAAAGAGCGTAGAATCGGGAAGAAACGCGACGACCGGCGCGGCGACGGCCAGCAATGCCGCCAGAATCAGGAAAGGTTTGCGCATTATACCGTCTCCGGTGGAGGACCAGAATCCCCCCATAAGATACCAGCGGGCGGCGGTTTGCCGACGACAGGTTGCGCCCGGGCGAAGTTATTGACAATCGGGGAATGTGATTGTCCCGGACGCGATGCTGGCGTATATGTGATGAGCGCGGGTTTGCCCGCGGCAGCCATCAGGGAAGAGCATGAAACTCGCCGATTTTGTCCACCTCCATAACCACAGCCAGTACTCGCTTTTGGACGGCGCCAGCCGGATCGAGTTGATGGTGAAGCGGGCCAAGGAGTTCAACATGCCGGCCCTCGCCTTGACCGATCATGGCAACCTGTTCGGGGCGATGGAATTCTACACCAAGTGCCGCGCCGAGGGGATTGTCCCGATCATCGGGTGCGAGACCTATGTCGCCCCCCGGGGCATGACCTGCAAGCAGAGCGTGCCCGGCGCCCCCGACGGCGGCTATCATCTCCTGCTTCTGGCCAAGGACCTGACCGGCTACAAGAACTTGGTGAAACTGGTCAGCGCCGCCTACATCGAGGGGTTCTACCACCGTCCGCGGATCGACTTCGACTTGTTGAAGCAGCACGCTGCCGGCCTGGTGGCGACCTCCGCCTGCGTGCAGGGGGAAGTGGCGCAGAATCTGCTGGCGGGCAAAAGCGACGAGGCCGAGGCGGTCGCGCGCCGCTACCTCGATTTGCTCGGAACGGAGAACTACTATCTCGAAATTCAAAACCACCAGCTCGACATCGAAGACAAGGTCCGACCCCGTGTGATCGAACTGGCGCGGCGGCTGGGTGTCAACCTGGTGGCGACCAACGATTGCCATTACCTCGAGCGCAAGCACGCCAAAGCGCACGAGGCGCTCCTGTGCATCCAGACCGGCAAGACGCTCAACGACGCCGACCGGATGCGCTACAACACCGACCAGATCTACTTCAAGTCCGACGTCGAGATGAAGACGTTGTTTGCCGACACGCCCGAGGCGATCGACAACACGCTGGCCATCGCCGAGATGTGTCACCTCGAACTGGAAACCGGCAAGTTTCACCTGCCCGATTTTCCGTTGCCGGAGCCGTTCAAGACAAAGGCCGAGTACCTGACCCATCTGGCGCGCGAGGGGCTGAAGCGGCGCTACGAGCGGATCACGCCGGAACTGGAGGCGCGTCTCCAGTATGAGCTTGATGTCATCATCCGCATGGACTTCGCCGGCTATTTTCTCGTGGTCGCCGATCTGGTCCGTTATGCCAAGGACCACGGCATCCCCGTGGGACCCGGGCGGGGCTCGGCGGCCGGGTCGCTGGTGTCCTATTGCCTTTCGATCACCGACATCGACCCGATCCGCTTCAATCTGCTCTTCGAGCGCTTCCTCAATCCCGAGCGCATCTCGATGCCGGATATCGACATCGATTTTTCCGACCGCGAGCGCGATCAGGTCATCCAGTACGTGATCCGCAAGTACGGCAAGGACAACGTCTGCCAGATCATCACCTTCGGGACAATGGCGGCGCGCGCGGTAGTGCGCGATGTCGGACGGGTCCTCGGGATGTCGTACGCCGAGGTCGACAGGATTGCCAAGATCATTCCCAACGAACTCGACATGACGCTGGAAAAGGCGCTGCGGGCCAAGCCGGAGTTGAAGCAGATGGCCGCCGAGGATCCACGCGTGGCGACGCTCCTGGACTACTCGCAGACACTGGAGGGGCTGACCCGCCATGCCTCCACCCACGCCGCCGGCGTGGTGATCGCGCCGGCGCCGCTGACCGAGTTTGTGCCGCTTTTCAAGGGCAGCAAGGGCGAGGTCACCACCCAGTACAGCATGAAGTGGATCGAGAAGATCGGCCTGTTGAAGATGGATTTTCTCGGACTGCGCACCCTGACGCTGCTGCAGGACGCCGAACGGGCGGTGCAGGAAAACCGCGGCGACACGGTTGACTGGAACGCGATCGATCTCGATGACCGCAAGGTCTTCGAGCTGTTTGCCTCCGGGGAGACCACCGGCATCTTCCAGTTTGAATCCTCCGGGATGCGCGATTACCTGCGCAAGCTGCGGCCGACGGTCTTCGAGGACATCATCGCCATGAACGCCCTCTACCGGCCGGGGGCGCTCGACGCCAACATGATCGAGAAGTACATCGACCGGAAGTACGGCCGCGAAGAGGTCGAGTACTACCATCCCCGCATCGAGAAGATCCTGAAGGACACCTACGGTGTCATCGTCTATCAGGACCAGGTGATGCAGGTGGCGGCCGAACTGGCCGGTTTTTCGATGGGCAAGGCGGACACGCTCCGGTCGGCGATGGGCAAGAAGAACGCCGAACTGATGGCGAAGATGAAGACCGAGTTCATCGACGGCGCGGTGGCATTGAAAGTGCCGCGCGATGTGGCCGAACGGGTCTTCGGGTTCTGCGAGACCTTCGCGCGCTATGGCTTCAACCGCGCGCACTCGGCGGCGTATGCCGTGCTCGCCTACCGCTGCGCCTGGCTGAAAGCCCACTACCCGGTCGAGTTCATGGCGGCGCTGATGACCTCGGAAATGGGGGACACCGACCGGATCCGCCTGTTCATGCGCGAATGCCGCCGTCTGGGCATCGCCGTCGACCCGCCGGATATCAACGTCTCGCGCTCGGCCTTCACCGCCAAAGGGGAGAGGATTGTCTTCGGCCTCTCGGCGGTGAAGAACGTGGGCGAGGGGGCGGTGGAGGTGATCGTGCGCGCGCGCGACGCGGGCGGGCAGTTCACCTCGATTTTTGATTTCACCGCGCGGGTCGATGTGCGCACCGTCAACCGCCGCGCGCTGGAGGCGCTGGTCTGCGCTGGCGCGTTTGATCGTCTGCCCGGTCACCGCGCCCAACTGCTGGCGGCGCTCGATGCCGCCATCGCCTATGGCGCGCAATCGGCCAACGACCGCCGTCTCGGCCAGGCCTCGCTTTTCGGCGGCGATGTTGACATCGCCACCACCGTGCCGCAACTCCCCGACGTTGCGCCCTGGACCCAGGACCAGCGCTGGCAGAAGGAGAAGGAGGCGCTGGGATTCTATGTCTCCGGGCACCCGCTTCTGGCCTTCTCCGAAGAATTGCAGTTGTTCTCGACCGCCTCCACCGATCAGGTGGCCGATCTGCCCGATGAGTCGGAGATCTCAATCGGCGGCGTGGTGACCGGGTTGAAGACCCAACTGGACCGCAAGGGGCAGACCATGGCCTTCTTCACGCTCGAGGACTTCGGCGGCACGCTGGAAGTGATTTGTTTTTCCGATGCCTATCGGCGCAATATGTCGATCCTGACCAACGATGCCCTGGTCATGCTCTCGGGCCGGACCAACACCAAGGAGAACGAACGTCCCAAGCTGATCCTCAACAACGCCATGCCGTTGGCCGAGGTCCGCAACGGCGCGGTGCTGGACATCCATGCCCGGCTGTCCCCCGAACAACTGGCCGCCGGCGTGCTGGATGATCTGGACGCCATTTTGGGCCGATATGACAAAGGAAACGGTTTCCTGTTTCTGTACTACCCGGTCGGGACGGAAACTGTTAAGATTAGGTCCAACCGGGTTCGGCTGGACGCCAGCCGGGAACTGGTGACAACTTTGAGGGAACTACTGGGGCCGGATTCGGTATTTTGTACAAAGGGGTAGGGAGTAGCCCGCCTGTCGGGACCGAATCACAGACGTTTACGCGCGTAAGGAGATGCACATGAAGTTCTGCTTCAGATGGTGGGTGGCTCCGGCGGTGGCGCTTTTGCTGACGTTCGCGGCGCAGGCCCAGGATTCCAAGCCCGCGTCCGCAGCGGCTGCGCCCGCCCAGAACACCGCCCAGACCGCCCCGGCGAAAATCACCTGGCTCACCTATGACGAGGGGCTGGCCAAGGCCAAAAGCGAGAACAAGCCGATCATCATCGACTTCACCGCCTCCTGGTGCGGTTGGTGCAAACGGATGGACAAGGAGACCTTTTCCGACCCGCAGGTGATCAAATTCATCACCGAGAACATGGTCCCGGTCAAAGTCTGGGGCGATGACACCACCACCGCCGGCATGGTCACCCATGAGGGCGAACGGATGACCCAGCGGGCTTTGACCCAGGTCTATCAGGTGCGCGGTTTCCCGTGCTTCTGGTTCCTTGATGCCGCCGCGGGCAAGATCGGCCCGGCGCCAGGATACAAACCGAAGGACACCTTTCTGCCGTTGGTTGAGTATGTGGCAGGAAATCACTATAAAACAACCAGTTACGAGAATTTCCTGAAGAAACGCTCTGGACAGGGTTGAACCGAGCGTGGCGAGTTGTCCACAAAGATGCCCGGGCTTTTCGCCCGGGCATCTCATTTTAGGGACAATCCCAGTTTTCGTTTGACTTTTGCCACAGCCGCAGTTAATTGGCCCACAGTAAGGGGCTCTGTCCCTGAAGACGACTGATATAGCTACCGTTGTTTCCGCACTTTATCCGAGTTTCCCTGCCCCCCTCTCGGATAAAATTGAACAACGGTAGCTTTTTTTGTGCCTTCATTGAAGTCATGAAGCGCCTCGCCGTCATCGTCTGCATCCTCTTTCTGCCGGTCACGGCAAGAGCCACAAAGTATGCCGGCGAGCCCTACTACCTCGGCATCGGCGGACGGGCCCTGTCGCTGGGGGGCACGGGAGTCGGGGCGCGTCCCGACGCCGCCTCGCCCTACTGGAACCCGGCGGCGCTGGCGGTCCTGACCAACCCCGAACTGCTCTTCCAGCACTCCGAGACCTTCGGCAGTCTGCTCGACCATGACTATGTCGGCGGGGCGTTGCCCTCCGGACGCGTAGCGGCCGGCTGGGCCTTTGGGGCGCAGGTGATCCGATTGGGAGGCGGCGGCATCCAATTGACGGAAATCGACTCGGTCAGCGGCCGTCCCCGGGTGCGCGAAGAGGCCAGCCACAGCAACTGGACGATGGCCGTGTCGGCGGCGCGCGCCGTCGGGCGCTTCGGCGCGGTGGCGGTCACCGCCAAGGCCCTGCTCAATGACATTCCCGGCAACAGCGCCTGGGGGCTGGGGCTGGACCTCGCGTGGTGGAAGGACTGGCGTTTCATGCGCACCGGGGTCAAGGTGTCCGATGTCACCACCACGTTCCTCACCTATGATTCCGGCGAAAACGAGACCATTGTGCCCCATGTCAACTGGGGCGGCGAGATCGACCTGCCCGAAGTCACTGACGGGCTGCGGGCGACGCTCGCCGGCGAGGCGGAGACGTATTTCGAGGGACGCACCCTCGCGGCGCAGTACTGGTCCGGCTCGGTCTCGGTGGACCTGCACCTGGGCATTGAGATCAATTACCGCAATCGCCTCTACGGACGGGTCGGTTCCGATGCGGGGGAGTTGGCGCTCGGGGCGGGATTTGCCGCTGGGCGTTGGGCCCTCGATGGGGCCCTGACCGACCACGGATTCCTGGATTCGTCTTACCGGTTGTCCCTTCGCTTCCTTTGGCCGTAGTATAAGGATCTGATGATGAAGCCCGTCTGTACCGTCCTTGCCTTGATCCTGGCCGCGCTCATGGCGCCGCCGGCGCTGTCGGCTCCGTATGTCTACGACACCATTGCCTTCGACACCACTCTGGTGGTGGCGAAGGTGGGGCAGGCGCAAGCCACGCTCGGCGATCTGCACCGCATGGTGGTTTCCTCCAAGATGTATCGCAGCAACCCGCTGGAGGACAATCGCCGACGCGCCGCGCTTCTGGACCGCTGGATCACCGATCAATTGGTGGCCGCCGAGGCGCGCAATCTCAGTCTGAAAAACCAGCATGGCATCCTGGGGCGCATCCGCCGCACCGCGATCGTGGCGGCCGCCAATCTCTACATCCATGAGGAAGTCTCGCGGATGTACAAGCTGGACTCGGCGACCCTCGACACCTTCTACAACAACCACATCACGCGTTACAGCTCGCCGCGCGATCAGCGACGGGTGCGTGTGATCACCGTCTGGAAGGAAGGAAAGGCGCCGACGGAGGGCATGGGCGACTTTATCGACTCGACGTTCATCGGCTGGTATCCCGAAGACAAGATCGACTCGCTCTACAAGGCGCTGGCGGCCGGAGAGGATTTCGCGCGCCTGGCGGCGAAACACTCCGAGGACCCGATTTCCCGCGGCGCCGGCGGGGACCTGGGCTGGATCTCGGAAAAGTCGGTCGGCGGCGGCATCTTCGCCGAGGTGGCGATGCGCCAGCCCTTGTTTAAAATCAGCAAGCCCTTCGAGACCGACAACGCCTGGCAAATCGTACAGGCCTACGCAGAACGTCCCGCCGGGCCGGTGGCGATGGACGCCGAGATCCGTCTCGACGTCATCACCCACCTGACCGAGCAGCAGCGCGCCAAGATCCTGCGCGAGACCGGCGATTCGCTCATGGCGGTCTCCAGGATCATATGGAATGATGCCGTGCTCGGGCTGCCGCATGAGCAACTCAAACCGAACATGGTGATGGCGGTGGTCGGCGGACGCGACACACTCTATGCCGATGAGTATCTGCTGGACCAGTACAAGTGGATGAACCGCTCCACGGGCGAGTTCCCGTCGCCGGAGGATCGTCAGGTGATCCTGCGCGGCGAGTACGTGCGGTACCTCTGCTGGCTGGGCTTCCTGCGCGAGCGCGGGTACTTCAACCGTCTGGAAATCCAGCAGGGACTCGCCGAGCAAACGCAGAAGGAACGCGAGGCGATCGTGCTGGCGCGCATGTCGGCCGGCAAGGCGGAGGAACCCGATTCAGCGGCGATCCGTCGCCATTATGAAGAGAACAAGCAACTGTACGGCCTCGCGCCCAACTCGCTGGAACTGTCGTGGAATGCCATCCGCACCAAACTCATGAACGATGCCGAGGAGCGGATGCGCCGTCGCTGGCTGGAGACGGCGGCCGCGCGTCATGGGGTTGTGCGCTACGATGACCGGCTGGCCACCCTGCCGCTTCTGGAGCACAAGCCGAAGAAATAGCGCATGACCAACGCGACATCCGCAGCGCAACTGGATTATCGGGGAGAAGTCTGGCGCAAACTCCTGCACCTGTTCGCGCTGGTGATGCCGGTCGGTTATCATCTCGCGCCGCGCGCGATGGCGGTCGGGGTCACATTTTTCTTCTTCGGTTTGTCGCTGCTGGTTGACATCGCGCGCTTTCGCGGCTGGCCGATTCAGCGCATCTGGGCGCCGATCGTCAATCCGATTGTCCGCCCCAAAGAGGCCGCCGCCTTCACCGGCGCCACCCACATCCTCTTTTCCGGCTGGCTCTGTCCGCTGGTGTTCAGCGTTCCCGCCGCCGCATTGGGCATGAGCACGATTATTCTCGGTGATGCCGCCGCCGCGCTGGTCGGACGGCGGTGGGGGAGACACCGGTTTGAGAATGGCTCTCGCTCCTGGGAGGGCTCAACCGCGTTTCTGTTGGCCAGTCTGATTCCCGCGTTTCTGATTCCTGGCCTGCCGCTCTGGATCGGCCTGATCGCCGCGCCGCTGGCGACAGTGACCGAGGCAATCTCCGAGTGCGTCGACGACAACCTCTCGGTGCCGCTGGTCGTCGGCCTCTTCGCCCATCTGGCCCTTACTCTGTCCCCGTAGAAGCGGCTCTTGAGCCGCATCACTCCTACAAAATGTGCGTCGATACGCGGCCGTGTCGCCCCTCCGGGGCTTGGCGCGCTGCTCTCCGGCTGCGAAAGGGTGGCCATGACTTTGGTCAGGGCTTGCACCAGACAGATTGATCGGGCGGAATGCTGGTCCCCGCATAACGTGCCATCACGCCTTGGCCGCGCAATTAAAGCAGGCTCGGCAGGAGCCTCGCCCTCCACAATAGCGTCGGCGTCGGGCAAGCACCAGCACGCTCATCACGGGTGGCCCTGACCTTGGTCAGGGCTTGCCCCAGACAGATTGATCGGCGGAATGCTGGTTCCCGCATAACGCGCCATCACGCCTTGGCCGCGCAACTAAAGCAGGCTCGGCAGGAGCCTCGCCCTCCACAATAGCGTCGGCGTCGGGCAAGCACCAACGCGCTCATCACGGGTGGCCCTGACCTTGGTCAGGGCTCGCACAGGGCAGGTTTTGCGCGTGGAGAGAGGGATTACGCAAGAGGCTTCGGTCGGGGCGATCTTCGCCTGCGCCCAAAAATCAACCCCGCTCCCTGGCGGGAACGGGGCTGGCGGAGGAACGAAGAAACGGCCCCCGGGCTGCGGGGCCGGCGCTACTTCATTGACATCTTCTTGTGCAACTGCTCCTTGAACATCGCCTCGGCCTTGACCGGGTCCTTGGCGACCATGTCATGGCAGGCCTTGCTGCAGCAGGCGTAGTTGTTGTCGCCGGCTTTGAGGTAGGGGGTGTCGGAGGCAAGGGTGAATTCCTTGCCGCAGCCGCAAAGGGCCTGTGTGCCGGTCTCGTTGACCGCGACGACATTGGCGACCGCGAGCTTGACCGCCGACTTCATCTGCATCCGGGCCACCGCCTCTTCCGACATCTTGGCGGCCATCTCCGGGTTGCCCGAGGCCATCTTGTGGCATCCTTCGGTGCAGCAGGCGTAGGACTTGCCGCCGAACTCGATGTACTTGGTTTCCGCGGTCGGGGTGAAGACCATGCCACAGCCGCAGACGGCCATGGTATTCTGCACCGGGCCCTTGGGCTGATCGGCAAATGCGGCAAACGGCGCGAGACCGACCAGAACCACCGCCGCCACCGCGACAACGACTGTGCGCTTCAGCACTGTCACAACCTCCCGTTGAGAGTTTAAGAGCCGACCCCGCGTCATGCCGCGGGTGGAGTTATTTCTTGCAACAGCCACAACCGACGGCTGTTCCGATGCCGGAAGTAAAAAGGAGCAAATCGGTGCGCAATAGAGAAATCGCGGAAAACTCCACTTAAACTATCCATTTAATAAAGCGCAGGAAACCAATTGAGCCGCAAAGTTCAACGGATATCACAGGCGGGGAATTGCAGCTCGATCAATGGGAAATCTGCCCGCTTTCCGGCGAAATACTCCTCGACCTGCTGCCGAAACGACGCCACATCGATGCCGAGGAAGTAGTCCTCATCGATGGCGAGATTCTCGCAGGCCTTGGCTGCCAGCTTGGCGCCGCTGTCATGCGAACCCATGAAGCGACGCAGATTCGCCGCCGCGATCTGGACCAGCCCCTGCAGGAAGCGCGCCACCTGAGGATCAGCGCTGGCCTTCCACAACGCCTCCCACTGCTCATGGCATTCCCACCAGTAGGCGTGATTGTAGAGATCGACGCCGTAAAGGTAGGTCTCGGAGAAGATCCAGTGCGCGGAGTCGAACGTGGCAACTTCGATCTCGGGGGCGCCGTACAAGTGCCCATCCGGATGACGCCGTGGATGCGGGGCGCGTCCGGGGACAAACCGGTAAGGCGGAAACGGCCGTGATGTGTATCGGGATGGCGGCGGCTGGACAGTGGCCGGCAAAGTGATTGACTCGCGATTCATCGGGTCAGTTTCATCCTGTTAGAGGAGGATACAAAACATGTACCGGCGCATTGAGGATTTTGTTCGCGATTGGCAATACGAGGTTGACATCACCGCCAAGGTGATGGGGGCGCTCACCGAGGCCTCGCTTGCGCAGACGGTGGTCCCGGGGCACCGTACGCTGGGGCGCATCGCCTGGCATCTGGCACAGTCGATTCCGGAGATGATGTGTCAGGCCGGCCTTTCGCTCTCCGAAGTCGACCCGAATGGGCCGGTGCCCGGGTCGCTGGCCGAAATCAGACAGGGGTATGAGTCGGTGGCGGCCGCGCTGGCCGGCGAAGTCAACGCCAAATGGAAGGACGCCGACCTCGAGAAGGAAGACAACATGTACGGCGAGACCTGGAAACGCGGCCTGACGTTGCGCGCATTGCTCATGCATCAGTCGCACCATCGCGGCCAGATGACCGTGCTGATGCGTCAGGCGGGATTGCGCGTGCCGGGGATCTACGGGCCGGCGCTGGAAGACTGGGCCGCCTACGGGCAGCCGGTGCCGGCGGTCTGATCAGGCGTTCTGTCTGAGCCAGACTTCATGGGGGATGGGCCGGCCGGTTTCGAGGTAGGACTTAAACGAGTCCATCGCCCAGTTCCATCCCTGTTTCATCTTCTCACGGTCGCGCGCGGTCTTCAATCGCGAGTGCGTCACGCGCACCGCGACCTTGCCGTTGCCGGAAGGACGCACCGTGAACTCAACGATCGTGCCGGGGCAGTGGCGTTTGTTGTCCCAGGTGAACCGGGCGCGACGGGGCGGCTCCAGCGTGAGGAATTCGCCGGTGTCGCCGTCGGAATTGCTGTAGGCGCCGCCGACCCGCAGATCGGCCCTGGCCTTCTTGGTAAACCACTTGACCAGATGCTCGGCCGACAGGAATGAATCGAAGGCCGTCTGCGGCGACGATTTCACCGTGCGCTGGACATCGAGACTGAAGCCGGCGGCGGCGGGACGTTCCCCGATCTTGCGGCCGCGCTGGCGCCGCTCGTACTCGACGGTGATCATCTGCGACCACCAGGGCGTGACATCCAGATCGCGGTGCAGATGCGCGGCGATCTCCTTGTGCGTCCGTTCCCGCGCCCCCCAGCGATCCAGCATCGCAAACCACTGCGCCCAGGATTTGCCGGTCTTGGCACGGACCGCGGCGTCGCTGATTGTGGCATCACCGGTGCGTTTGGTGGGCATCAGGTCTCCCGCATCAATCGGCCCGTATTATAATCGCCATTGCCCCGCCGCGCAAATTGACCGGAGCGAAATCGTCCTTTTACTTGCCGCGCGTTCCGACGGGCCTCACCTTGGGATGGGGAGGAGATGACGTGTCCCGACGACTGAAATTAATGTGTGTTCTGGCGCACCCCGATGACGAATCGCTGGGGACCGGCGGCACGCTGGCGCGCTGCGCTGACGAAGGGATCGAAACCTATGTCGTCACCGCCACCCGCGGCGAACGGGGCCGGTTCGGCGACCTGCCGCATCCGGGCCTGGAGACCGTGGGCAAAACCCGCGAACAGGAACTGCGCGCCGCCGCCCATCTCCTGGGTGTGCGCGAGGTCAATTTCCTCGATTACATCGACGGCGACCTCGACAAGGCCGATCCGCACGAGGCGGTAATGCGGATTGTCGGGCACCTGCGACGGATTCGTCCGCAGGTGGTGATCACTTTTGGCCCCGAGGGGGCCTATGGCCACCCCGACCATGTCGCCATCTGCCAGTTGGCCACCGCCGCGGTCATGCGCGCGGCCGATGCCGCCTACCATCCCGACCGCCACCCGGCGCACTGTGTCTCGAAGCTGTACTACATGGAGTGGAACGCCGAGATGATGCGGACGTACTACAACGCCTTCCGCGAACTCAAAGTCCTGGTCGATGGCGTCGAGCGCGCCGCCAACCCGTGGCCCGACTGGGCGATCACCGCCGTGTTCGACACGGAGAAGTACTGGGAGACAGTCTGGAAAGCGGTCCAATGCCACAAGACACAGCTATCGATCTACAAGAAATTGGGCGAGTTGCCGCCCGAGGCCCATCGTATCCTCTGGGGACGGCAGCCCTATTACCGCGTCTTCAGTCTGGTCAACGGCGGGCGCAAGCGCGAGCATGACATCTTCGAAGGACTTCGTTGAAGGGAGAGCCCGTGAACGACCGCCGGTTGCGTGAGAATCGTAATGTGCCCATCAATCTCTCCGGCGACCAGTTTCGCGCCCTCGGGCACGATCTGGTCGACAGGATCGCCGATCTGTTCGACACTCTGCCGGGCCGTCCGGTGACCACAGGGGAGAGGCCCTCGCAGATCCGCGCGCTCCTCGATGCCGAGCGCGCGCTGCCGGAGGACGGCGTCGATGCGCGCGCGCTGATGACACGCGCCGCCGATTTATTGATTGAGCATTCGCTCTACAATGGCCACCCGCGCTTCTGGGGATACATCACCGCGCCGGCGGCGCCGATCGGCGTGCTCGGCGAGCTTCTGGCCTCAGCGGTCAACCCCAATCTCGGCGGCTGGCCGCTCTCGCCGATGAGCACCGAGATCGAACTGCAGACATTGCGCTGGATTGCCGAATTGATCGGCTACCCGCGCGATGGCGGCGGCATTCTGGTCAGCGGCGGGAACATGGCGAACTTCGTCGGCTTCCTCGCCGCGCGCGCCGCCGCGGGCGGCGCGGATTTGCGCCGCCAGGGGATGGGGGCGGCGGATCATGCGCGGCTGCGTGTCTACGCATCGGCCGAGACTCACACATGGATTGACAAGGCGGCCGACCTGTTTGGTCTGGGCACCGATGCGGTGCGTCGGATCCCCACCGACGACGATTTGCGCATCGACACGCGCGCCCTGCGGGAACAGATCGCCGCCGATCGCCGGAGTGGCGAACGGCCGTTCATGGTGATCGGCACTGCCGGGTCGGTCAGCACCGGGGCGGTCGATCCCTTGCCGGAATTGGCGCAAATCTGCCGCGAGCAGGGTCTCTGGTTTCATGTGGATGGCGCCTATGGCGGCTTTGCCGTGGCGGCGCCCGAGGC
>DATMBC010000008.1 GCA_035559435.1 bacterium | reverse complement strand
CCGCCTCTACATGGCCAGCAAACGAGGTGAACAATGCCGAACCCCCAGAATGAAGCCGTCATCCTCTCCGCCTGCCGCACGGCGATCGGAACCTACCAGGGCGGGCTGTCGAACTTCAGCGCGACGCAGTTGGGCGCGATCGCCATCCGCGAGGCGGTCCGTCGCGCCGGCATCGGCGGCGACGATATCGATGAAGTGATCATGGGCCAGGTGGTGCAGGCGGGCGCCGGGCAGGCCCCCGCGCGTCAGGCCGCCATTCACGGCGGCGTGCCGTCGGCGGTCGGCTGCATGACCATCAACAAGGTTTGCGGGTCCGGTCTCAAGGCCGTCATGCTCGCCGCCCAGTCGATCCGCGCCGGCGATCAGGCGTTGGTCGTGGCCGGCGGCATGGAGTCGATGTCCAACACGCCGTTCGTTCTGCACGGCGCCAAAAAGGGGCTGAAGTTCGGCGATCAGATCATGAAGGACTCGATGGTCCTCGACGGTCTCTGGGACTCGTTCAACAACTTCCATATGGGCAACGCCGCCGAACTGACGGCGAAAAAATCGAACATCACCCGCCGCGATCAGGACGAGTACGCCGCCGGCTCGCACGCCAAGGCGCTGGCCGCCATCGCATCCGGCAAGTTCGCCGCCGAAATCGTGCCCGTCGAAGTCCCGCAGCGCAAGGGCGATCCCATCAAGTTCGAAAAGGACGAGTGCCCCCGTCCCGGCACCACCGTCGACACCCTCGCCCATCTCAAGCCGGCATTCCAAAAGGATGGGACCGTGACCGCCGGCAACGCGCCCGGTCTCAACGACGGCGCCAGCGCGCTCATCGTCGCCTCGCGCGCCTATGCGCAGGCGCACAACCTCAAGCCGCTGGCCCGCGTCATCGACTACGCCGTCGCCGGCACCGATCCGGAGCTGCTGTTTTATTCGCCCATCTACGCGGTGCGCAAGCTCATGAAGAAGCTCAACGTGGAGATCGGGCACTGGGACCTGATCGAGGCCAACGAGGCATTCGCGGCGCAGTGCATCGCCGATGGTCGTGAGTTGGGCTGGGACTGGGACCGGGTCAATGTCCACGGCGGCGCAATTGCCCTTGGGCATCCGATCGGCGCCTCCGGCGCGCGCATCCTCACCACGCTTATCTACGCCCTCAAGGACCGCAACAAGTCCCGGGGCCTGGCCACCCTCTGCCTCGGCGGCGGCAACGCGGTCGCCCTGGCCATCGAAATCGAGAACTGAGGAACAGTATGAGCGTTTCCGCACACATCAGGAATGTCGCCGTCCTCGGCGCCGGCACCATGGGCAATGGAATTGCTCACGTCTTCGCGCAGAGCGGTTTCTCGGTCACGCTGATTGACACCACCCCCGACATCCTCTCCCGCGCGCTGGCCACCATTACCGCCAACCTCGACCGTCAGGTGAAAAAGGGCATCCTCACCGACACCGATAAGGCCGCCACCCTCTCCCGGCTCAAGACCAGCAACATCACCGCCGATGTCGCCGGCTGTGAACTGGCCATCGAGGCGATCTTCGAGAATCTCGAAGCCAAACGCGAACTGTTGGGGAAAGTCGATCGCGCATTGGGGGACAAGGCGATCATCGCCACCAACACGTCGTCATTGCCGATTACGCTGCTGGCGGCCGCCACCGGACGTCCCGACCGGTTTGTCGGGATGCACTTCATGAACCCCGTCCCGGTGATGAAATTGGTGGAGATCATCCGCGGACATCGCACCTCCGACGAGACCATGGCGGTTATCGTCGACCTCTGCGCCCGTCTCGGCAAGACCGGCGTCAGCGTCAACGATTACCCCGGCTTCGTGTCCAACCGCGTGCTGATGCCGCTCATCAACGAGGCAGTCTTCTGCCTGATGGAGGGCGTGGCCGATGCGCCGGCCATCGACGAGGTGATGAAACTGGGCATGAACCATCCGATGGGTCCGCTGACGCTGGCCGACTTCATCGGACTGGATGTCTGCCTCGATATCATGAATGTGCTCCACACCGGATTGGGCGATCCCCGCTACCGGCCCTGCCCGCTTCTGAAAAAGATGGTGCACGCCGGGCAACTCGGACGCAAAAGCGGCCGTGGATTTTACGACTACGCCAAAGCCTAACGGGCGCGCGGCCGTCCTTCGCGCCGCGCCCATTGAGGAAGTGACACCGTGTTTGACCACACACTGACCGACGAACAGAAGATGTTGCGCGATGCCGCGCGCGAGTTCTGCGACAAGCGCGTCCGCCCCAATGTCGAGGCGTGGGACCACGCCGAACGTGTCCCCGACGAGATCTTCCGGGAAATGGTCGAGCTGGGCTACTTCAGTCTGCTCTGTCCGGAGGAATACGGCGGCATGGGGCTGGATGCGGTCTCCTATGCCGTCATGCACGAGGAGTTCAATCGCGCCTCGGCCGGGCTGGGGATCATCATGTCGGTGCACAACTCGCTGGTCGGCGGGGCGATTCGGCGCTTCGGCACCGAGGAGCAGCGCCGCCAGTGGCTGCCGGCCATGTGCGCCGGCAAACTGGGGGCTTATTGTCTCTCCGAGCCGCACGCGGGCACCGACGCCGGCGCCCTGCGGCTCTCGGCGAAGTCCGACGGCGACGCGTATGTCCTCAATGGCGAGAAGATGTTTGTGACCAACGCCGACTACGCCAGTTTTTACCTTGTCTTCTGTCGCACCGACGTCAACGCCGGCACCCGCGGCATCAGCGCCGTGCTGGTCGATCGTCACACCCCCGGGGTCGCCGTCGGCAAGCCCGAGCGCAAAATGGGCATCAAGTGCTCCGACACCCGCTCGGTCTCCTTCGTCGATGTGCGCGTCCCCAAGGCCAACCGTCTGGGCGAAGAAGGGCAGGGGTTCAAAATCGCGCTGTCGCAGCTGGATCATGGCCGCATCGGGGTCGCGATCCAGGCACTGGCCATCGGCGAGGCCGCCTACGAGGAGGCGCTCAAGTATTCCAAAGTCCGCGAACAGTTCGGCAAACCGATCTGTGAATTCCAGGCCATCGCCTTCAAACTGGCCGACATGCGGATGAAACTCGACGCGGCCCGGTTGATGGTCGACCACGCCGTCCGCCGTATGGGCGCCGGCGAGCGGGTTTCGCGCGAGGCCTCCGAGGCCAAGCTCTTCGCCTCGGAGACCGCCAACTGGGTCGCCGATCAGGCGGTGCAAATTCACGGCGGCTACGGATACATGAAGGAGTATGCGGTCGAACGCTACTTCCGCGATGCTCGCATCACCGAAATCTACGAAGGCACCTCCGAAGCGCAGCGCATTGTCATTTCACGGGCCATTCTCGCGGAGAAAAAGTAGACATGTGGTGGGATCCCAAAGTCGAAGAGTTCCGAAGTCAGGTCCGCGAATTCGCTGACACGGTCGTGGCGCCCGCCGGCGACCGGATGGATCAGGCCGCCGAATTTGAGCCGGCCCTCCTGCAGGAACTGAAGGACCGCAAGTTTTTGAGTCTGCTCTGCCCGCGCGAGTTCGGCGGGCCCGGCTTCGATACGCTGACCTATGCGGTCGCCGTCGAGGAGCTCTCGCGGGTCTGCGGCTCGACCGGGATCACCGTCGCCGCCGCCAATTCGCTGGGCGTCTATCCCATCGATGTCTTTGGCAATGCCGAGCAGCGCCGCCGGGTTCTCACCGGCGTGGCCGAGAAAGGCGACATGATCGTCTTCGGCCTCACCGAACCGGGCGCCGGTTCCGATGCCTCCGGCACCAAGACCACCGCGGTGCGCGACGGCAACGATTGGGTCATCAATGGCGGCAAGTGCTTCATCACCAACCCGCATTTCGCCGAATGGGTGATCTGCACCGCCGTCACCCGGCCCGGCATCGGCGCCAAGGGAATCTCCTCCTTCCTCCTGCACAAGAGCACACCCGGCTTCTCGGTGGGGAAGAAGGAAAACAAGATGGGGCTGCGCGGCTCCGACACCGCCACGCTTCACTTCGATAACGTGCGCGTCTCGAACGATCAGATGCTCGGCCCGGAAGGGGAGGGGTTCAAACAGTTCATGAAGACCCTCGATGGCGGGCGCATCTCGATCGGCGCCATGGCCCTCGGTCTGGCCCAAGGCGCATATGAAATCGCCGCGCGTTATGCCAAGACGCGCATTCAGTTCGGCAAACCGATTGCCGAGCACCAGGCCATTCAGTTCAAGCTGGCCGACATGGGCACGCAAATCGAGGCGGCACGTCACCTGGTCTACCACGCCGCCTGGCTGAAGGATCACGGCAAACCGTTCGCCAAGCAGTCGGCGATGGCCAAACTGTATGCCTCTGAAATCGGCCACCAGTGCGCCTACCAAGCGATCCAGGTCCTCGGTGGCCATGGTTACGTCACCGCCAACCGGGTGGAACGTCACTTCCGCGACGTGAAACTCTGCGAAATCGGCGAGGGCACCTCGGAAATCCAACGCATTGTCATTTCCCGTTATATCCTGCGTGAGTTTGACAACGTGGTTTAAGTCCGGATGCCTGTTTCACGCGCTGGCGGCCGCGGACCTGCAACGTTTCCCCGTCGCGGGGCGTAGAACACATGGGCTGGCCCAGACCCCGTCGCGACCGCCGCTGGCCCTGACAATTTCGGGGCGGAAACCGCTTGAAATCGCCGCGCGGGATGTTATGATAGGTTGTCGTCGCTGGTTTGCGGACGTGGACGAACCGACACTCACACTCCCACCCCCCGGGGAGGTCGCATGGCGTTGGAGAAGGTCGACAAGATCTGGATGAACGGCGAGTTCGTCGACTGGGACGATGCCCGCATCCACATCCTCTCGCACGTTGTCCACTACGGTTCATCGGTGTTCGAGGGGCTGCGCTGTTACAAGAACGCCCGCGGCTCCGCCATCTTCCGGTTGCAGGACCACACCAAGCGCCTGTTCAACTCCGCCAAGATCTACCGGATGGAGGTGCCGTACACGCCGGACGAGATTAACGCCGCCATCATCGAGCTGATCTCGCTGAACAACCTCGAGGAATGTTACATTCGCCCGGTGATCTACCGCGGCTATGGCTCCATGGGCGTCAATCCGGCCGGCTGCCCGGTCGATGTCGCCATCGCGGTCTGGAACTGGGGAAAGTACCTCGGTCCGGAGGCTTTGGAAAACGGCGTCAATGTCTGCGTCTCGTCGTGGAGCCGGATGGCGCCGAACACATTCCCCGCCCTGGCCAAGACCGCCGCCAACTACATGAATTCGCAGTTGATCAAGATGGAGGCCATCGCCAACGGTTATGTCGAAGGCATCGCCCTCGACACCGCGGGGTACATCTCCGAGGGTTCGGGTGAAAACGTTTTCCTCGTCCACAATGGCGTCCTCTCCACGCCACCGGTTGCCTCCTCGGTGCTCTCCGGGATCACCCGCGACACGGTGATGCGGCTGGCCGAGGAGATGGGAATCAAGGTGCTCGAGGAGCGACTCCCGCGCGAGGCGCTCTACATCGCCGATGAGGTCTTCCTATCGGGCTCCGCCGCCGAGATCACCCCGATTGCCTCGGTGGACCGCATTCCAATCGGCAACGGCCGTCGCGGTCCGATCACCAAGCGTCTCCAGGAGCGCTATTTCGCCATCATCGGCGGCGAGGCGCCCGACAACTTTGGCTGGCTGACCCCGGTCACCATCAAACGCCCGCAGCCGGTCGGCGCCCGCTGACCCGATTCCATCAATAACAACCCGTAGAGGCGGCTCTCAAGCCGCCTCTGGCGCATTGGAGCCGATCGCAGATCCCAGAAACCACCGCCCGGCCCCGTCACAATCCTTCCAGACCCACTTGTTAAGTCCCGCATTCTTTGCTATCTCACCTCCGGTGTGTCCCTTGCGGATGCGCCCGACCAGGAGATCATACCATGTCCGCCCTTGCCCAGACCGACCCCGAACTGTTCAATGCCATCCTCGGCGAAACGCACCGTCAGGCCGAAAAACTCGAACTGATCGCCTCGGAGAATTTCGTCTCCGAAGCGGTGCTCGAGGCGATGGGCGGGGTGATGACCAACAAGTACGCCGAGGGATACCCCGGTAAACGGTACTATGGCGGCTGCGAATACGTCGACGTGGCCGAGAATCTGGCCCGCGAACGGGCCAAGGCGCTCTTCGGCTGCGAGCACGCCAACGTCCAGCCGCACTCCGGCTCGCAGGCCAACATGGGGGTCTACTTCACGGTGCTCAAGCCGGGCGAGAAGATCATGGGGCTGAATCTCTCCCATGGCGGACACCTGACCCATGGCCATCCGCTCAATTTCTCCGGGTTCCTCTTTGAGGTCCACGACTACGGCGTGACCCGCGAGACCGAGACCATCGACTACGATGCGATGATCGCCAAGGCCAAGGAGGTCCAGCCGAAGATGATCGTGGCCGGCGCCTCGGCCTATCCGCGCACTCTCGACTTCGCCAGATTCCGCGAAGCCGCCGACGCCTGCGGCGCCTATCTCATGGTCGACATCGCCCACATCGCTGGATTGATCGTCGCCGGTCTGCATCCCTCGCCGATTCCGTATGCCGATTTCGTCACCACCACCACCCACAAAACCCTGCGCGGCCCGCGCGGCGGGATGATCATGTGCAGGGAAAAGTACGCCAAGGATCTCGACCGCACCGTGATGCCGGGCATCCAGGGCGGGCCGCTCATGCATGTGATTGCGGCCAAGGCGGTGGCCTTCCAGGAGGCGCTACAGCCAGAATTCAAGACCTACCAGAAGCAAATCGTTGCCAATGCCAAGTCCATGGCCGAACGCCTCAAGTCGCACGGGTACCACATTGTCTCCGGCGGCACCGACACCCACCTGATGCTGGTTTCGTTCATCGAGAAGGGGATCACCGGCAAAGCCGTCGAAGAGGCGCTCGACCGCGCGCGCATCACCGTGAACAAGAACGCGGTCCCGTTCGACCCGGCCAAGCCGTTGGTCACCTCGGGCATCCGCATCGGCACCCCGGCGGTCACCACCCGCGGCATGAAGGAAGCCGAGATGATCCAGATTGCCGACATGATCCACCAGGTGATCGCCGACTTGGGCAATTCCACGGTCGAGCGAAAGGTCGCCGACGAGGTCATGGCCCTCTGCGCCCGTTTCCCGCTCTACGCGTCGCGTCTGCGCCAGCCGGCGGCCGTCTGACAGCCATGCATCCTTCGCGCCACGAGTACGCCGTCGTGCTCTCGACCTGCGCCTCGAAAAGCGAGGCGGAACGCATCGCCGAGCGTTTGGTCGGCGATGGCGCCGCCGCCTGTGTCAACATCGTCGAGAAAGTCACGTCCGTTTATCGCTGGCAGGGCAAACTGCGCAAGGATACCGAGTGCCTGCTGGTGATCAAGACCCGCTTCGATCTGACCGATCGGGTTGAGGGAACGATCAAGGGATTCTCATCTTATGAGTGTCCGGAGGTGATCGTCCTCCCGATCATCGACGGCTCGGCCGATTATCTGCGCTGGCTGGACGACTCCACGCGGTAGAACCATCGCAAGCAGCAAGTCAGGAGGTCAGACATTCCTGTCTGACCTGCCATCCCCGATTGAGGGGCGCACTTTGCTCCTCGATCGGGGATGGCATCTGGCGGGAGGGCCGCCCTGCCGCGCGTATCGCCTCGTTCGGCGGGTCCCAGGAGCGGGCCCACCTCACGAGGCGATGGACAGACAAGATTGGCTGTCCTCCTGGAGAACAAAGATTCCCGGCCAGTCGCGGCACAGGGCGCCGCGACCAGGTCGGAATGCGATGGTTGCGTGCGCGCGGCGAAAATTCGCGTGGCGTGGCATCCCGGCGCATGGCAGATTGCTCCTGTGGCGCGCCCGCTCATCACCCTGACCACCGATTTCGGCTATGCCGATGGGACCGTCGGCGCTATACTCGGCGTGATCAAATCCATCTGCGCCGACGCCGAAGTGGTCAGCATCGCCCACGACATCCCGCCCCATGACATCGTCCACGGCGCCTGGGCGCTCTATCAGGCCGCGCCCTTTTATCCCAAGGGGAGCATTCATATCGGCGTGGTCGATCCCAGGGTCGGAACCCGCCGGCGCGCGATCCTAATCGAGACGGAGCGGGGCTTCCTGCTCGGGCCGGACAACGGGATGCTGACCTGGGCGGCGCAGGAGATGGCTCCCCGCCGCTACTTTGCCATCGAGAATACCGCCTACCGTCTCGGCCCGCCGGGCCTTACATTCGATGGGCGCGATCTGTTCGCGCCGGTCGCGGCGCATTTGGCCTCCGGGGTCCAGCCCGATGCGATCGGCGAGGACGTTCCCGCGGTGGTCGATCTGGCCTGGCCGGAGCCGGAGGTCGGACGCGGGCGGATCGAAGGCGAAGTGTTGCTGGCGGACCGCTTCGGCAACCTGATCAGCAACATTCCGGTCGCGCTGGTTGCCGCGACCTTCGCCGACCATGATGTGTTGATTACGCTCAGGGGACGTCCCGTTGGCGGTCTCTCGCGCGGCTACGCCGCCATTCACGGGCCGCTGGGCGCGGTGATCAACGGAACCGGACTGGTGGAAATCGCCGCTCCCGAATTCTCGGCCGCCGGGTTGACCGGCGCCGAACGCGGCGACAAGGTGATCGTAACCGGACAGGTCTAGACGCTATGCGCTGCCCCTTTTGTGGATTTGAAGAAGACCGCGTCGTCGACTCCCGCTCGGTGCGGGAGGGGAGAGGTGTCCGCCGCCGCCGCGAATGCCTGCGCTGCAACGAACGCTTCACGACCTACGAATATGTCGAGAAGGTCGAACTGATGGTCATCAAGAACGATGGCCGTCAGGAGCCCTACGACCGCAGCAAGCTGATCGAGGGACTGCGGCTGGCCTGCAAGAAGCGCCCCATCGACCAGAAGAAGATCGAGGCGATCGTCGACGAGGTTGAAAAGCGGCTCTATGCCCTCTCCAAGGGAGAGGTGGCCTCGAAGTTCATTGGCGAGACGGTGATGGATATCCTCAAGGCGACCGACGAGGTGGCCTATGTCCGCTTCGCCTCGGTCTACCGCAAATTCCAGGACAAAACCGAGTTCGTCGAAGAACTCCGGCGCATGCTCGGATAGTCCGTTCGTCTCGCCCCGACCATGCCCGCCGAAACCGACAGCCGCGAAATGTCCTTCCTCGAACACCTCGAGGAATTGCGCTGGCGGCTGGTCAAATCGGCCGCCTCCATTCTGCTTTTTTCCATCGTCGCCTACTTCTTCACCGACCACATCCTCAACTTCCTGACACGGGACATCGGCGCGGTGTACTTCAACGCCCCGACCGAGGCCTTCTCCGTCCGCATCAAACTGTCGATCATTACCGGGCTGCTGGCGGCGTTGCCGGTGGTCTTCTGGCAGATCTGGCAGTTTGTGGTTCCCGGGCTCTACCGCAACGAGGCGCGGCTGGTGATCCCGGTGGTGATCCTGGCGACCATCGCCTTTGTCGGCGGCGCCGCCTTCTGCTTTTTCCTCGTGCTGCCGGTCGGAATGCAATTTCTGCTGGGATTCGGGACCGAAAAGATTCAGCCGCTGATCAGCGTTGGACGCTACATCAGCTTTGTCTCCTGGATGTGCCTGGGGTTCGGGGCGGTGTTTGAACTGCCGATCGTCTCGTTCTTCCTCGGACGCATCGGCTTGATCGACAGCGGGATGCTCAGACGCGGCCGTCGCTACGCCGTCGTCGGCATCCTGGTGGTCGCCGCGGCAATTACCCCCTCGCCGGATGTCTTTTCCCAGCTGATGCTGGCCGGACCGCTCTATATCCTCTATGAACTCTCGATTGTCATCGTCAGAATGACCGGTCGTCGGGGCTGAAAATCGTCTCCAACTGACAGGAACTGTCGCTATCTCCTGTATAGATTCCTGTTGACAGCGGGAGTCGCGTGTGTATTTTGGAAGTGATCGTTCCAGGCCCCAACACCGCTGTGTGAAAATCCGTGCTCCTGCTCGTTTCTCGGAGTAGTTCTATAGCTATCGGCTCCGGGACGCAAGAGTCGGGTGCTCTAGTTTTTGCCGTGTGCCAAACGTGGGCGGCATCGGTGTTGGCTGCCACGGATGTCCAGGCCGTTGATAACTGTTCCAAGGCATTAAGGCATTAACGTTCAACGGCGAAAGGTGGTGACGCAGTTGCCGGAAGGAAACGTGAAATGGTTCAACGACGCCAAGGGGTACGGTTTCATTCGCCAGGATGGCGACAACCGGGATGTGTTTGTCCACTACTCCGCGATTCATGGCGACGGATTCAAGACCCTCAAAGAGGGTGAGCGCGTCTACTTTGAAGTCGTCCAGGGTCCCAAGGGGCTCCAGGCGGCGACGGTTCAGCGGGGCGGGGCCCCACAGGCGCAGTAGAATCCCATTCCGACCATGAGAACCAGAAAAGGGCGCGCTCGGCGCGCCCTTTTAATTTGTTGTGCCGCAATATATTGTGTTCGTCTTCTGCATTTTTTCTTCAAGTCGACGTTAATTGATTGCCTCCGACCGCCGTCGGCAGATTATAGTCCCTGTCCCCGGGTGGACAGCGGAGCCAAACCGGCCGAAATCTGGTTATATGGGGTGGATTCCACACCATAACCCGGCCCGCGGCATGGCGGCAAAGGCAGATGTACGTGGACGAAAAACGGCCCCCTGAGCAGACCGGCGAGCGTGCCGGCGCGGTCACCTTGCCCTGCATCCCGTTGCAGGCCGAGGTCCCATTCCCACTGGCCGTGGTCTCCGCCGTCCTGCGATTTTCCTATGCCTACGAGGCCCTGTCGCGCGCCCACGAGGGGGAGCAGTTCTGGATTTACTGGACCCACGATGATGCCGACCCCCGTCGCGCGCCGCAGAACCTCCCCGACATCGGCGTGGTCTGCCGGCTTCTGTCTTTGCGTGAACTGGGACCGGGGCAATTGCGGGTTGATTTAGAAGGCCTCTATCGCGGGCAGCGGCTGGCGATTATCGGCGAAGAGACGGCCGTGCGGCTCATGGTGCGTCCGGTCGAGGAGCTGACCGTCCCGGTGCCGGCGTGGCAGGAGAAAATCGACCTTTGCGCCGGTCTTCTCGCCACCCTGGTCAACCGCTCCGTGCAGTACCCGGCGGAGCTTCTGAAGATTGCCGAACTGGCGCGCGACCGCGCCGACCACTTCGCCGACCGAATCGCCGCGGCGGTGCACTTTCCGCAGGAAGAGAAGTGGCGTCTGGCGCAATTGGCCGATCCGGGGGCGCGTCTCGACCTGCTGGCCGATCTGCTGCGGGGCGAGGTTGAGGAGGCGGGACGTCGCGCCGATCTGGCGCGTCGTGTGCGCGCCTCCAACGAGCGCCGGCAAAAAGCCGAGCTGCTCCGCTCTGAATTGACCGCGTTGCGTAAGGAACTGGAGTCGCTGGAGCCCGGCGCCAATGAACACGACCAATTGGCCGAGCAGATCGCCGCAGCCGGGCTGCCGGTCTCGGTGGCGCGTCGCGCCCGCAATGAACTCGAACGCCTGCGCATGATCTCGACCGCCTCGGCGGAATACACGGAAATCCGCAACTACATCGACTGGCTGATCCACATTCCCTGGACTGCGCTGGCCCACGAGCGCACCGACGGGGACGAAATCCGCCACATCCTCGACGGCCAGTTCTATGGTCAGAAGCGCGCCAAGGACCGCATCTGCGAGTACCTGGCGGTCATGCACCGCACCGGACGTCCCGCGCCGAACGTTCTCTGCCTGACCGGCGCCTCCGGTATCGGCAAGACGCAACTGGCCAAAGGCATCGCCAAGGCGCTGCGCCGTCCGATGATCACCCTCAACCTCGGCCTGTTGCGCTCGGAGGGTGTGCTCAAGGGGAATCGCCGCACCTTCCCCGGCGCGATGCCCGGACGCATCATCCGCCAGCTGCGCGCCGTCGAGGTGGTCAACCCCATCTGCCTGCTGGAGGACGTGGACCGTCTCGGCACCGAAAACAACCGTCCCGATCTCTCGGCGGTCCTGTTGGAAGCGGTCGATCCGGAGATCAATAGCGAGTTCTGGGATTACTACCTCGAATTCCCGTATGATCTCTCCAAGATCCTCTACATCTGCACCGCGACCGACCCCGAGAGCGTGCCGGAGATGTTGGCTGAGCATCTCGAGTTTATCGATCTGCCCGGTTATCTGCTCGAAGAGAAAATCGAGATCACCTTCAACTACCTCTGGCCGCGTCAGCTGGCCCAGCACAATCTCCCGGCCGAGGAGTTCACGCTCACCGTGGCGGCGGTGCAGAAGATCATCCGCGAGTACACGCTGGAGGCCGGGCTCTCGAATCTGAACAAGTACCTCGAGGTCATCTGTCGCCACCTGGCCGGCCAGCGCGCCGCCGGGCAGCGCGGCTTTGTCCGGGTCGGAGTCCAGCACATCGAGCGACTGTTGGGCACCCCCATCTTCATCCCGGAAAAGGCCGAGATGAAGCCCGAAATCGGCGTGGCAATGGGTGTGGCCTGGACCCAGACCGGCGGCGACATCATGTTGATCGAGGCGCTCAAGATGCGCGGCTCCGGACAGGTGATCTCGACCGGCTCATTGGGCGATGTCATGCGCGAGTCGATCCAGGCGGCGCATTCCTATGTGCGCTCCCGCGCCGACTGGCTGGGCATTCCCCACTCCGACTTCGCCAGTTACGACATCCATGTGCACTTCCCCTCGGGCGCCATTCCCAAGGATGGCCCCTCCGCCGGCGTCACGGTCTCCGTGGTCATCGCGTCGGTGATGTCCGAGCGGCCGATCCGCAACGACTACGCCATGACCGGCGAAGTCTCCCTGCGCGGCAAGGTGTTGCCGGTGGGCGGGATCAAGGAGAAGGTGGCCGCCGCGCACCGTGTGGGGATCCACAAGATCATCGTCCCCAAGCAGAATGTGAAGGACCTGCAGGATGTCCCGCGCCGGATCGCCAAGGAGATGACCTACATCCCGGTGGAGACCGTCGACGAGGTCTTCGAGGCGGTCTTGCTTGATTTTGATCCGGCCAAGGCGAGTTTGGAGAAACTTTTACGGATGGAAATGGTACGTAAGCATACCGCCCGCCGGCAGCGCGCCGCGGCGCGGGGCAAGGCACGCGCCCGGGCCAAGACCCGGCGCAGTGAGAAAAAACGCGCCACCGGACGACGTCGAAGCCGATGATCCCACGCAAGAGAGTCCTTGTTATCCGGCCTTCCAAGCCGGATTTTCATTTGATGAACGCCGCGTCCATTCAGTCCTGATTCCAGGGAGGGGTAAGTGAGAACGGTCTTCTGCATTGCCATTGTCTGTCTGGTCACGTTGGTGGAATCCGCCGCCGGCCAGGGACGCGCCGCCGCCGGCGACCCGCTGTTGCAGGCCCTGCAAAGCGAGATGGGCCGTTCGGTGGCCCGTCTGCGGCTGGACGATTACGAGCCCCCGTATTTCATCTCGTACCGTCTGACCGATGTCCGCTCCGTTGATTATCGTGCCAGCTACGGCGCCCTCACCTCGGCCGGCGGCGATCGCTACCGCGCCCTGGCCGTCGATGTGCGCGTCGGCGACTATATCGACGACAACACCTCCGACGACGACGGCTTCTATTTCGACCCGCGCGATTCCGACTCCTACATGTACTCGCGCCGGTATGCGCCGATCGACGACGACACCGCCGCGTTGCGGCAGGACCTCTGGCTGCTGACCGATTTCCGCTACAAGACCGCGCTGGAGACCTTCATCGGCGAACGCGGACGCCGGGTGCAGAAGGTGGACAAACCCGACCGTCCCGATGACTTCTCGCCGGCGCCGAAGGTCGAGCGGCTCGATCCGGTCGACACGCTTGCCATCGACCGCAAACGCTGGGAGGGGCTGGTCCGCGTCATTTCCGCGCGCTTCCGCGTTCATCCGCTCATTCACTCCTCCGATGTCGACTTCATGGCCAGTTCGCAAATGCGCTATCTCCTGACGTCCGAGGGAACCAAACTGCGCACCAATCTCCAGAACTTCTCGATTTCGATTTCCGCCGAGACCCGCGCCGAGGACGGCATGCCGATTTCATTGGAGACGGTCTGGAAGACTCACCGCGCCGACGGACTGCCCGATTCCGTCGCATTGGCCCGAGCCGCCGATTCGCTGGCCGGTCTGCTCCTGCAGCTGCGCGAGGCGCCGGTGATGGAGCCCTACACCGGCCCGGCGATCATCCGAAGCGGCGCCTCCGGCGTCTTTTTCCATGAGGCGCTCGGACACCGTCTCGAAGGCCACCGCACCCGGCGCGAATCGGAGGGACACACCTTCAAACAGAAGATGAACCAGCGCATCATCCCTGACTTCCTCGATGTCTACGACGATCCGACGGCGACCCACGCCGCCGGCGCCGAATTGTATGGCCATTACGCATACGACGATGAGGGAGTAGCCGCGCAGCGCACCTCGCTGGTCGAAAACGGCGTTCTCACCGGATTCCTGATGTGCCGCACGCCGATCAAGGACATCAAAACCTCCAACGGGCATGGCCGCAGCGACATGTGGAGCGAACCGGTCAGCCGCATGGGTTCGCTGTTTGTCTCCACCGACGCGCCGGTCTCCTACGATTCCCTGCGCGCGCTGCTGTTGGCCGAGTGCCGCAAGGAGGGCAAGGACTACGGCCTCATTTTCGAGGACATTGCCGCCGGCGAGACCAACACGTCATCGTATGGCGTCCAGACTCTGCGCGTCCGTCCGCGCGTGGTCAAGAAGGTCTATGTCGCCGATGGCCGCGAAGAGCTGGTGCGCGGCGTCGAGCTGATCGGCACGCCGCTGGCGGTGTTGGAGAGCATCCAGTCGGCCGGCAACGATCCGGGCGTGTTCAACGGTGTCTGCGGCGCCGAATCGGGGTGGGTGCCGGTGTCCGCCATCGCGCCGAGCGTGCTGGTCGGCGAAGTGGAAGTCCAGCGCATGGACCGCAACCTCAAGCGCGGCCCGATTCTCCCGCCGCCGCTGCATGATCCCGGCACCTGAGCGCAACATCCGCAGCCATTCCAACGGCCCGCCGCCATGGCGGGCCGTTGTCGCTTTGAACGTGTCAAAATTCGTCCCCAATCGCCGCCGGGCCAAAATCGCCGCCGGGAACTTCACCGCCGCTGCTTATCTTATGGCATGTGGTCGCGGGGCCTCCGGCCCCTGGTCCTGCCGCGTGATGGGAGAAGGAAATGCTGCGCCGTATTGCCTCCGCCGTGGTCGTCGTGTTTGCGCTTTTCACCTCTGTCTCCGCCGATGACGCGCCGCTTCCGGTCGACCCCGCGCAAGCGGGGCCGTCGGCGATGCACTCGGAAGAGGCCGCCGCCAAGGCCGCGGCCCTCCAGCGGATGCGTCTGAGCATGGTCCCCAACCTCGTGCTCGATCAGAGCGGCTTTGACGCGGTCCATTATCGCATCGAGTTGGCCATCGACGAGGTGACCGGCCAGATCGCCGGCTCCACCACCATGACCGCCCGCGCGCGCACCGATGGTTTCAATGCGCCCACGCTCAATTTTCTCGACCCGATGGTGGTCGATTCGGTCAAGACCGCCGGCCAATCCATCGGCTGGACCCACGTCGGCGGATTCATCTACACCACACTGCCGGCCGTCTACAACACCGGCGACCTGTTTGACCTGACGGTCTACTTCCATGGCCACCCGACCGAGGGCGGCTTCCAGGGGTTCGCCTTCGACCTCCACGCCGGCGTGCCGATCATCTCGACATTGTCCGAGCCGTACATGGCCCAGTCCTGGTGGCCATGCAAGGACACCCCCTCCGACAAGGCCGACTCGGTCGACATGATCGTGACGGTCAACGAGGCATTCTACGCGGTTTCCAACGGCACCCTGCTGGATTCGACAGGCAACGGCGACGGCACCTCGACCTATCACTGGCGCGAGTCGTATCCGATCACCACCTATCTGGTGTCCCTGGCGATCACCAACTACGAGCGCTTCACGCGCTGGTACCACTATGGCGCCGACTCGATGCCGGTGAACTTCTATTGCTACCCCGAGTCCCTGTCGACCGCGCTGTTACGCTGGCCGATCGCGGTCAACCAGATCGAAGCATTTGCCGGCTACTTCGGCGAGTATCCATTCCTCGCCGAAAAGTACGGCATCGCGCATTTCCCCTGGGGCGGTGCGATGGAGCACCAGACTGTCTCGTCGCACACCTACAGCTCCTTCGGCTTCAATGAATATGTGATTGCCCATGAACTGGCGCACCAGTGGTGGGGCGACCTGGTCACCTGCCGCGACTGGCACCACATCTGGATGAACGAGGGATTCGCCTCCTACGCCGAGGCGCTCTGGGCCGAGCACAACGGCGGCGCGACCGCCTATCGCAACTATATGGCCTCGATGCAGTATTACAGCGGCGGCCGCATCTACATCGACGACACCACCAACGTCGGCAACATCTTCAGTCTGCGCGTCTATGACAAGGGCGCCTGGGTCCTGCACATGCTGCGCGGCGTGATCGGCGACGCGGACTTCTTCGAGCTGCTGCAGGCCTACTACAACGCGCCGCAATTCCGTTACAAGGATGTCGTCACCGAGGAGTTCCGCGACCTCGCCGAAGCGGTGTCGGGCCGGGATCTCAATTGGTTCTTTGATGAATGGATTTACGGCTTCTATTACCCCCAGTACTTCTACTCGTCGGTCTGCCGGGGTCGGTCCGATGGCCAGTACGACCTGTTTGTTCGCCTGCGGCAGGCCCAGACCACCAGTCCGCAGACCTTCGTCATGCCTGTGCCGGTGGTGGTGGGGACCGGCGTCGGAGCCGATACCGTGATCCTCTGGAACAACTTGCGTGATCAGGACTTCCACCTCGTTCGCCCTGATTCGGCGCTGGTGACCAATCTCGATCCGCTCAACTGGATCCTCGATACGCACAACTCCGAAACCTACGGGGTCCAGCTGGTCTCCGACAGTCTGATCGACGCCGTCCAATACGAGCCATACTTTGACTCCCTGATCGCGGCATGCAGCAACCCCGCCGTGCCGATCACTCTGACCGTCGTCAACGGCGTCCTGCCGGCCGGGTTGTCGCTGGATCCGGCAACCGGGCGCGTCACCGGTACCCCGACCGACACCGCCGACGGCTCATTCCTGATCCGCGCCGCCGCGGCCGGATTCACCAACGATCACAAGCAGATCCACATCACGATCCACCCGGCGCCGTACCTGCCGGGCGACCAGAATGGCGATCGCGTGCTGGATGTGACTGACGTGGTCGATCTGATCAATTACGTCTTCCGCGCCGGTCCGCCGCCGTCGCCGCTCAACGCGGCCGATCCGAACGGGGACTGTGTGTCCAACGTCGCCGACATTGTCCGTCTCATCGACCATGTCTGGCGCGGCGGGGCGCTGCCGGTGGCGGGATGCCTGGAACAGCCGACGTTCTGACAAAAAAACTCACAAAAAACACGTCGGCCGCGTACTGCAGTTAGACAGACGTGCCGGTTCCGGCGGCCCTCGCAGTGTCCCCGCCCGGATCCGGGATGTAAGATACCCGAAGCAAGTCCCACAGTGCGTCATCGTGCACGTGGATCGCCGGAGGATGTTGGCGCCGGGGATCGGCCCTTCGCCATGGCAAGACATCTGACCACAAGCCACGGGAGGCCTGCGATGCCGAAGCGCAAAACCATTCCATTCACTCGCACCGCGGAGAAGGAGAACTGGAACCTCTATGGTCTCCAGTCGCTCCAGCCGGAGCGGTTCGCCAGGGTGGTGGGTCGCATTCTCGACGGACGCTACCTCGTGTTCCGTCCGACCCCGCCGTCGCGGCTGAACATGTAGGGAGCGCGCGCGATTGGCACGCGCATGAGAATCACTTGATCGATTGAGTCGTGCTGGAAGTCAAAGGCGCGGTTGCCGCGCCTTTTTATTTTCCCCGGCCACCGTCGGTCGCCGTATCAGCGCCAGACGATCTTCCCG
>DATMBC010000007.1 GCA_035559435.1 bacterium | reverse complement strand
ACCGCCGCGAGCGTTTCCGGGCCGTCGACGCCGCCGAGCGCATCATCGATCAGGCGATCGGACGCGCGCACATGGTCAATGCCCAGCGCGTCTTCCAGCCGGTCATGGCCTCGGCCCTCAATGAAGGCATGGCCTACGCCGAAGCGCAGATGCGCCGGCTGTTCGAATCGCGTCTGTCCCACCTGACCGCTACCGACCGCGAGACCATCGCCCACTTTGTTCGCCAACTCGTCCAGTACAGCAACCATTTGCCGATGGAAGCTTTGGCGCACCACACCGACACCGCCCGCGAGGATTGCGCGCTGCTGGCCGGTTACGAGTGCGTGGAAGATCATCCCGAAGGCGTCCATCCGGAGCATCCGGCGGCCGCGCGCTGCGCCATGCGCGAAAGCGGCATCTGCCTCGGCAAGATTGGCAACGATCTGGACGCCCTATGAAAATTGGCACTCGCGGCAGTGAATTGGCTCTCTGGCAGGCCCGCCATGTGCGGGCCTTGTTGCAACAGGCCGCCGGGGTCGACGCCGAATTGGTCATCATCAAGACCGCCGGCGACAAGGACCTCGACACGCCGTTCGTCGGCATGACCGGCAAGGGGTTCTTCACCAAGGAAATCGAGGACGCCCTGCTGGCCGGGAAGATCGATCTGGCGGTCCATTCGCTGAAGGACCTGCAGACGGTCATGCCCGATGGTCTGATGCTGGGCGCGGTGCCGGAACGGGCCGACCGTCGCGACATCCTGCTTATTCGCCGTGAGGCCTTTGACGCCGGCATGCCGCTGCGGTTGCGCCATGGCGCCAACGTCGGCACGTCCTCGGCACGCCGTGTCGCGCAGCTGCGTTTTCTGCGCCCCGATCTGACGCTCGAACCATTGCGCGGCAATGTCCCGACGCGTGTGCGCAAATTGAAGGAAGGGCGCTACGACGCCATTCTCGCCGCCTCCGCCGGGCTGGACCGTCTGGAACTGCCCCTGGATGAGTTCCATGTTTACCGTCTTTCCGAATCGTTGCTGGTGCCCGCGCCGGCGCAAGGGGCGTTGGGCTTGCAGGTGCGACAGAATGACCGCGAGACGCGCGCCATCGTAACCCGCCTCGATTCCCCCGAGCTCCGTCAGATTGTCTATCTCGAGCGGGAAGTGCTGCGTCGTCTGGAAGGCGGTTGCCAACTGGCGCTGGGCACAGCCGCCGAGAAAACCGGGGAGGGGTACCGCCTGGCGTCATTTCTCGGCGATGATCAGGGTGGCGCCCCCCGCCGGGTGATTGTCTGCGGACGCGATCCGGAGTCCATCATTCTGTCGGCGGTCGCCTATCTGAAACGGGAGGCACAACGCGACCTGGAGGGCCGCGGATCGATTTGGATCACGCGCGAGCCCGAACGCGCTCAAGCCTTCATCAAGGCGGTCGCCTCACCGCGCCTTGAAGCGGTGCCCGTGCCGGTGTTTGTCACTGTCGAAGCCGGTGACCGCGATCACCAACGGCGTTGTCTGGCCAATCTCGCCGCCTACGATTGGGTCATCTTCACCAGCCAAGTCACGGTGCGCGAATTCAAACGGCTCCTGCAGGAGCACCGCGCCGCGTTTTCGCCGACAACCCGTTTGGCAGCAGTGGGGAGGAAGACCGCGCAGGCAATGCGGGAGGCCGGCTGGGCTCCGCATTTTGTCGGCGATGTCGCCGATGCGGTCTCGCTGGCGGAACAATTCGCCGCAGAATTCAAAGGCGCGATCGGACGCGTCCTGTTTCCCTGCGGCGCCGCGGCCGGCGAGGATCTCGAGACCGCTCTGGCCGCGGAGGCGGGGGCGTTTGAACGGCTGGTCTGCTATGATATGGTGAAGCACCCGCAATTGGCCGGGACCATCCGCGGACTCGATGATCCGGCGGCGGTGGTCTTCACCAGCCCGCAGGCGGCGCGGTTCCTGCTATCGGAACGGCCGCTGCCGGCCAATGTGCTGCCGGTTGCCATTGGACCGGCGACCAGCGAAGCGTTAATTTCACAGGGCTGTCCCCTGGTATTTGAGGCGTTTGATCGATCATTGGAAGGAACCGCCGAGGTGATTCATGGACTATTCGCCATATAGACGGCCCCGCCGTCTGCGCCGCAACCTCACCATACGCGACATGGTCGCCGAGACTTGTCTGTCGACCGACGGCATGATCCAGCCGTATTTCGTCGGCGAGGACGCCATCGGCAAGACCGAGATCGGCAGTATGCCGGGGATCTATCGCGAGAACGTCGACAACCTGGTCAAATCGATCGGCGCCGATCTCAAGGTCGGGGTCAGGCGCGTCATGCTGTTCGGCGTCACCCATCTGAAGAGCGCCGGCGCCGACGCGGCCTTCGCCGATTCGAATCCCGTGGTCAGAGCGGTCGAGCGGCTGCGCAAGGAGTTCGGCCACGACCTGTTCGTGTCGGCCGACGTCTGCCTGTGCGCTTACACCGAGTCGGGGCATTGCGGCATTCTGCATGGGGATGTGATCGACAACGACCGTTCGCTGCCGGTCCTGGCGCAGATGGCGTTGCGTCTGGCGCAGGCCGGGGTCGATTGGGTCGCGCCGTCGGACATGATGGATGGCCGTGTCGGCGCGATCCGTCAGACCCTCGACCGCGCCGGCTACACCAACACCGGAATCCTCGCCTACACCGCCAAGTATGCCTCTTCGTACTATGGCCCCTTCCGTGAGGCGGCCGACTCGGCCCCGCAGAAGGGCGACCGCAAATCGTACCAGATGGATTGGCGCAACCGCCGCGAGGCGCGACTGGAGGCGCAGCTGGATCTGGAGGAGGGCGCGGATATAATCATGGTCAAGCCGGCGCTGGCCTACCTCGACGTAATCCATGACTTGTCGCAGTCGGTGGATGTGCCGATCGCGGCCTACAACGTCTCCGGCGAATACACCATGGTGAAACTGGCGGTGCGCGACGGCTTGGCGCAGGAGCGCGACCTGGTCCTCGAAAACCTGACCGCGATCACCCGCGCCGGCGCGTCGATCATTCTGACCTACCATTTGCGGGATATCCTGAAGGGGAAGTGGGTGAATTGATGGGATTGTCTCCGTCCACTTCGCCCTTTGCTGTCACCCCGAGCGCAGCGAGGAGTCTGCTTTTTGCGTCGGGTGTGAACAGCAGATTCCTCGCTTCGCTCGGAATGACAGGGGTGTGTGGTGAGAACGAGTCTAAGGCTATGATACCAGAAGCCGGAAAACGCAACCAACGATGGCCATGACAACAACCCAACCCTCCATCTCCGCCCCTGTCGCCAACTCGGCGGCGTTGAAAGCGCGCGCCGACCGTGTCATTCCCGGCGGCGTTAACTCGCCGGTGCGCGCCTTCGGCGCGGTTGGCGGCACACCGCGCTTCATTGCTTCGGCGCAGGGGTGTCACATCACCGACGCCGACGGTTACTCCTACATCGACTTTTGCATGTCGTGGGGGCCGCTCATCCTCGGGCATGCCCACCCGAAGGTGCTTGAGGCCATTGAACGCGCCGCCGCCAAGGGGTCCTCGTATGGCGCGCCCACCGAGGAAGAGGTCCTGCTGGCCGAAAAGGTGGTGGAGTGGGTCAAACCGGTCGAGATGGTGCGGTTTGTCTCCTCCGGAACCGAGGCGGTGATGTCGGCGATCCGGGTGGCGCGCGGGTTTACCGGACGCGACCTGATTGTCAAGTTTGCCGGTTGCTACCACGGGCATGCCGACTACCTGCTGGTCCAGGGCGGCTCGGGGCTGGTCACCTTCGGCACACCGTCATCCGCGGGAGTCCCGAAGGCCTTTGCCGATTGCACACTGGTTGCGACCTACAACGATCTCAACTCGGTCGAAGCGATCTTCAGCCGGCACGGCGACCGGATCGCCGCGATCATTGTGGAGCCGGTGGCGGCCAATAATGGCCTGGTGCTGCCGCACCCCGGCTTCCTGCCGGGGCTGGCGGAGATCGCGCATCGTCATGGCGCGCTCCTGATTTCCGACGAAGTCATAACAGGCTTCCGTCTGTCGGCGTCCGGCGCGGCCGGGTATTATGGCTACACACCCGACTTGATGACCTTCGGGAAGATCATCGGCGGGGGACT
>DATMBC010000006.1 GCA_035559435.1 bacterium | reverse complement strand
AGCAGGTATTTGGATGTTTCAACAGTTCATCGACCGCTACGCCACCGACGCCTACGGCCCGCCGGTGAGCACGCTGGAAGCGATCGAGCGCGCCGCGGCGGTCGGTGATATCAAGGTGCTGGACATCAACTATCCGTTTGCGGGCGACAATGTCACCGTCGAGCAGGTCCGTGATGCGCTCCGGCGCACGGGGCTGCGCGCCCAGGCGATCACCCCGCACCTCTATATGCGCGAGTTTCGCATGGGCAGCTTCACGAACCCCGACCCGGCGATCCGGCGCAAGGCCGTGGATCTGGGCAAACGGGCGATCGAGGTGGCGCGCGCGCTGGATGCGAAGTATGTCAAGTTCTGGCCCGGCCAGGACGGCTTCGACTATCCGTTTCAGGTCGACTACCGGCGTCTCTGGGACTACTCGGTGGAGGGGATCCGCGCAGTGGCGCAGACCGACCCGACCATGCAGTTCGCGATCGAATACAAGCTGAAGGAGCCGCGCGTCCACATGTTCTTTGCTACGGCCGCCCGCACGCTGCTGGCGATCGAAGATATGGGCGTCGACAACGTCGGCATCGTACTCGACCTGGGCCACTCCTTCTTCGCCAAAGAGACGCCAGCCGACGTGCTCCATATGGTGTCCCGCCGCGGCAAGCTGGTCAGCGTCGAGGTGAACGACAACTGGCGCGAGTGGGACGACGATATGGCGGTCGGCTCGGTCCATCTGATCGAGACGCTGGAGTTCCTCTACGCCCTGCGCCAGATCGACTGGCAGGGACCGATCCTGCTCGACCAGTTCCCCTTCCGCGAGGATGCGGTGGAGGCCGCACGCAGCAGCATCCGGACGATTCGTTCCCTCAACGCCGTGCTTGATCGCCTCGATCCGGGCGCACTCAAGGCTGCTCAGGACCGGCAGGATGCACTCGAAGCCCAGCGCGTGGTGCTGGACATGCTGCTGGGTGCGGGGATTGGAAAGGGCGACCGATGATCGATATGAAGAAGGTTGACAGGCTACGGAAGCTTGCCACCTCTGTCCGGCGGCGCGACTTGCAGATGGTGTACAACGCCAAACTGGGGCACATCGGCGGCGACTTTTCGGCCACCGATAT
>DATMBC010000005.1 GCA_035559435.1 bacterium | reverse complement strand
TAGCACGACCTTCACCTATACGAGCTTCAACAAACTTGCCAGTGAAACGAGCGCGGTGGGTAATGCCCTCGTCAGCTCCGATGATCCCGTTTCCCAACAAAAACGTGTCGAGCTCGGCTTCGCCGCGCTGGTCGCCGGCCTCACGGCGGCCGACCGTCAGGCGCTGTTGGATTTGCATACGACCCGTTACACCTACGACGCGCGCCAGAACTTGATCGAGCGCCGCGACGCGGGCGGCGATATCACGCGCTTTGAGTACGACGCTTTTGGCAACCTCACCCGACGCATCGTCTATCTCGATCCGAGCGATCTCGCCGATCCGACGAAACAACAAATTACCCGCTACGCCTACGACGCCTTCGGCAACAACATCGAAACCACCGACGGCGAAGGGCACGTCACACGGTCCCAATACGATCACTTCGGCAACCTCACGCGCTTTACCGACGCCCGGGGCGGCATCACCACCTACACCTATGATGCGGACCATCGCCTGCTCACCGTCACCGACCCCGAGGGCCACGTTACCGTCAACCGCTACGACGCGGTCGGCAACCGTATCGCGGTGACCGACGCCAACGGCCACAGCGTCATCCATCTCTACGACCGCAACAACCTCCTCATCGCCACCCTTGACAATGCCGATACCAACCCGGCCCAGAACCGCGACACGCGCTTTGTCTACGATATCGTCGGCAACCGCACCAGCGTGACGGATGCCGAAGGCCGCACCACCACCTATACCTATAACGCCCGCCGCGAGCTGGTCGAGGTCAGGGCGGCGACGGTGGCCGATGAGGCCGGGGTGTTGCGGCAATTCCTTACTACGTACGCCTACGATGGCGAGGGCAACCGCATCCGCACGACCAACAACCGCGGCTTCACCACCGAGATGCTCTATACCCCCGAGGGGTTGGTGCGCCAGCAAACCGACCCGACCGGTCATGTCACGCGCTTTGTCTACGACGCCAACCACAATCAGGTGACCATCATCGCGGGTGTGCAACTCCCCGAAGCCAAACGTCAGATCATTCGCTTCAGCTACGACGAGGAAGACCAGCTCATCTCGCAAACCGACGCGCAGGGCCATACCACCCGCTACCGCTACGATGCCCCGGGTAACCGTGCCGCGGTAACGGATGCCAACGGGAACACGACCGACTTCGAGTACGACAAAAACAACCGCCTGGTCAAAGAGATCCGGCCCGCCGTCATCGATCCGCGCACGGGCGTCGCAACGCGCTATACCGTGCTGCATCAGTACGACGCCAACGGCAACGAAATCGCCACCACCGACGAGAACGGCCATACCACGCGCTTTACCTTCGATAAGGACGATCGGCTGGCGATGGTCGAAGACGCCAACGGCCTCAAGACGGTCTACGCCTATGATTCGCGCCACAACCGCACGCGCGTGAGCATCGGCGTGCAGGCGCACCTTGATCCCACCGGCCACATCGTCATCGACAGCGTCGAGAACGCCCAGGTAACGAGCTTCGTCTACGACGAGTTCAACCAGCTCATTGCCAAGACCGACGGGGTGGCCCATGCCCTGACGGCGTCGGACAGCGCCCTTTATCGCGCGATGCGAAGGAGCCTCGGGGTGGTCGATCCGCTCACGGGGGAGGGCAAGAGCGCCGCCCAGCTCACCGAGGCCGACAAACAGACCCTCCAAAACGCCTTCACCGAGCGCTACACCTATGACCGCGTCGGCAATTACCTGAGCACCACCGACCATCTCGGG
>DATMBC010000004.1 GCA_035559435.1 bacterium | reverse complement strand
GGGCGCCGGAACGGTCACCAGAGTGGTGGTTCCCGACGGCGACGGATGATGCCCGTTTTGCGTGCCGCGGTTCTTGACGATGCGGATGGTCTGAAACCACCGCCGCACTTCGAGCGAATCGATGTTCGATTCCTCGACGATTTTGATCAACTGACGGATCGCCTGCTCGTTCATGGCTTCCCCCTTCCGGGAAAGTCCCTACGCCCCAGAAACTCCCTGAACTACAACTCGATCAATTGGCGCGTCGAGGTGGTGATGACCTGCGCCTTGCCGGGACGGATCAGGATGTCATCTTCGATGCGCACCCCGCCCCATCCGGGAATGTAGATGCCCGGCTCGATGGTGACCACCATGCCGGTCTGCAGCACTGTCTGGCTGCGCGCGTTCAAGGCCGGCGCCTCGTGGATCACCAGCCCGATGCCGTGCCCCAGACCGTGGTCGAACCGCTTGCCGTAGCCGCCGCGCTCAATGACGACGCGCGCGATGCGATCCAGATCGGCGCACTTCAGGCCGGGCCGCGCCTTGGCGATGGCCGTGTCATGCGCCTTCAACACCAGATTGTAGACCTTGCGTTGCCGGGCGGTCGCCTTGCCCAGGACTACCGTGCGGGTGACATCGGACACATAGCCGCCGACCGTGGCGCCGAAGTCGAAGGTGATGAAATCCCCCTTCTGCACCTTCTTCTCCGAGGCGCGCCCATGCGGCAGGGCCGACCGGTATCCCGAGGCCACGATCGTCTCGAAGGCGGGCCGCTCGGAGCCGGCGCGGGTCATGCGGTACTCCAGTTCGGCAGCCAGATCGCGTTCGCGCACCCCGGGCCGGATGAGTGGCAGCGTGTCGGCCAGCGCATCCTCGGCGATCCGGGCGGCGCGGCGGATACTGGCCACTTCGCTTTTGTCCTTCACCTGCATCAACGTCGAAACAAAATCTTCCAGCGGCACAAACAGCGCCCGCGGGAGCAGCTCGCGCAGACGCTTCCCGTTTTTTTCGGTCAGCAGGGCGGACTCGATACCGATGCGCGGACGGCCGTTCTTGAACAGCGGCAGATTGGGCAGATGGGCAACCAGATCACCCGGCACAATGTCCACTTTGGCGCCGCGCACTTCCTTTTTGGCCTGCTCGCGATAGCGACCGTCGGTAAAGAACTCGGCGCTGTGGCGGCCCAGCAGCAACAGGCCGTTGGAACCAGTGTAACCAACCAGATACTGCAACTGGTTGGCGGCGGTGGTCAGCAGGTATTCGAGGTGCTCGTCGGCCAGGCGGCGGCGCAGTTTGGCGATGCGGGCTGGGTGTATGGACACAGTTGCCACGTCGAGTTCTACCCTTCTATCGGCGCCCGGGGGCTCCGGGTGCACATTCCCAATTTGAGAGTGTGCTGGGCCGGGCAGGTTCAGTCAAGGAAAATGTCGAGGGCGGTAATGGAATGCGTTGTACGTGAATTACTTAGCGCCGCCGATCCTTCTGAGCAGGCCGGTGGTTGAATATCCCCGGCGCATGGTCACCCGACGGACCCGGCCTCCCCAGCCGCGCACCTCGGCTGCTCCGACGATCTGGCCGGTGGCATATTCGGCACCCTTGACCAGGACATCTGGGTGAAGTGCACGGATCAATTCCAGCGGGGTGTCTTCGCCGAAAATACAGACATAGTCGACCATGCGCAGGGCCAGGAGCATGCGGGCGCGGTCCTGCTGGCGGTTGAGCGGACGCTCCGGCCCTTTCAGTCGGCGCACCGAGGCATCGCTGTTAAGCCCGACCACGAGGATGTCGCCGAAACTCTTCGCCCGACTCAGGATGTCGAGATGGCCGCGATGGAGGATATCGAAGACGCCGTTGGTGAAGACCACGCGTTTCCCCTGCCGCCGCCAATGGCCACGCATCCGGGCCAATGCGGCGCGGCCAAGCAGGCGTGAACGGAAGGAGCTGGTTTTCATCTCGGATTGGAATGCCAGGCGACGCGGTGGGGGTCCCGCGCTCCGACCGTGCTGAGGGCTCCAGGGAGGGCGGGCCTCCCGACGAGCCATGCGCTCACATCGCCGCGGTCAAACAGTTGCCGCATGTTAACTGACGTCCAGTTGCGGTTCGGGAAGATCGTCGAGAGCCAGACGGATCGCCGCCACGGTGGTCTGGGCGGTGCCGACTTCCTTGATCACCTCGCCGGCGGCGACATTGGCGACATACGCCGCCTGCAGCATGCTCCCCCCAGCCGCCAGCGTCATCGCCACTGTCGCCACGACCGTATCGCCCGCGCCGGTGACATCGTAGACCATTTTGGCGACGGTCGGAATCCTGGTCAGCCGCCCCTGCGGTTCGAACAGCGCCATCCCCTTTTCGCCGAGCGTGATGAGCAGCGTGTCGGCGTCGAGCCGTTGGAGCAACTCGAACCCGACGGCGCGCAACGACGCGTCATCGCGAATGCGCCGACCGGCGACGAACCCCGCCTCGTGGTGATTGGGCGTGAGCGTGGTGACCCGGCGATACGAGTTGAAGTGCGTGTCCTTGGGATCGACAACGATGAACTTGCCCTGGTCGCGCGCGGCGGACACCACACGGTCCAGCAGCGGCGGCTGGATCACGCCTTTGCCGTAGTCGGAGATCACCAGGCCGGCGGCGTCGCGCAGCTCGGCGAGGCAGCGTGTGGCCAGCTCCTCGATTTGCGCGGCGGAGATCGCCTCGATGGTCTCGAAATCCGCGCGCACCACCTGCTGGTGGTGCGCCACGACGCGGGTCTTGACGGTTGTCGGACGCGCGCGGTCGACCAGGAGCCCCGCCGTCGACATGCGTTGGTCGCTCATGCGGGCGCGGACCAGTTCGGCGGCGCGATCCTCGCCGATGATGCCGACCGTGACGACCTCGCCGCCCAGCGAGCGAATGTTCTGGGCGACGTTGGTGGCGCCGCCGAGTTTGGCTTCCTGCCTCTGCACCGCAACCACCGGGACCGGGGCCTCCGGCGAGATGCGCTCGACCGAGCCGATCCAGTACTCGTCGAGCATAATGTCGCCGAGCACGACGATCTTGCCCCCGGCGAAGCGGTCCAGCAGGGCGCCAACGCCGAGATGATTCTCGGAAATCGGGGCCAAGCTTTTGGCGGCGTTGACTTTCACCGTGTCATGGTATACCGTGAGCCGTCGGTTGACAAGGAGGAATTGCCGTGCAACAACAGCCACCGCGCCAGCAGATCAATGTCGAAGTCGGCCCCGCCGAGGCCGAAGGCATCTATTCGAACCTGGCGCTGATTGTCCACTCGCCGCAAGAGTTTGTCATCGATTTCGCCCGCATCACGCCGGGCGCGCCCAAGACCAAGGTTTATGCCCGCATCATCATGACCCCGGCCCATGCCAAGATGCTGCTCAATGCCCTCGAGGAGAATATCAAGAAGTACGAGTCGGCGTTCGGCGCGATCAAACTGGCGGGCTCCGACGACAAGAACATCGGATTCCAGGCCTCGCGCTGAGTTGTCGGCGCGCAAACTAAACGGGGACGACGCACGACGGCGCCGTCCCCGGCGATCGAACGGGCGTCCGATCTACGGTGCCGTCTTGTTCACTTCGCTGACGGTGATGCCCCAGCCGGTCGGGTCCTCGGGCGGGGAATCGTTCCAATCCGGGAAGGAGTGCGAGTCGTCGGTGACGTAGTGCACGATGTACTCGCCTTTGTCCAGCAGGATCACCTGATCGACCTGACGGTTCTTCTCGGCGCCGCCGGCATGCGAGGTCTTGCGGAAGGTCATCTCCCAGACAATGTCGCCGGTGCGGGCGTCCTCGATCCAGCCGTAGTCGACCATTTCGTGACGGGTGCCTTCGCCGAGGGCGCGGATGCGGACCCGTGTGGGTGAGACCAGCGTGAAGCGGCGGGTCTCGTCGGCGTCATCCCCGACCTCGCTGATGCCGGCCAGAAGGCCCGGCGTCCGCACGTCAGACTTGGCGATCAGAGTGAAGTTCGCGCGGTTGAAATCCGGGTTGCCGGGATAGATCGTGACGCCGTACGATTTTTGGTCATAAGGCGGCGACGAGTTCCAGCCGCTCCCTTCGGAGTGCGATCCATCCGTGACGTAGTAGAGCGTGTAGTCGCCGGCGGAAAGTTCGACGATCCCGTCGAATTGGCGGTTCTTGCTCGCGCCGCCGGCGGGTTCGGTGTTGGCGCCCGTCATCGACCAGATTTTGGCACGGTCATCGGCGCGGGTGATCCAGGCATAGTCGGCCATCCGGTCGCTGTATTGATCGTACTCGCCGATCGCGTAAACGCGCAACGGGGCGGATTGCATCAGGCGGAAATTCTCGGAGACCAATTCATTGTCGCCGATGCCGGTGATCTTTAGCAGCGGCATCTCAGCAGCCGGGGCGGCGCGCAGCACGATCTTGGAGGCGTCGGCGGCCGACGCCGGAAATATCTGCAGCCCCCACGCCTCCGGGTCGATCGGCGGCGGCGCATTCCAGTCGCCCCAGGCGTGGGAATCGTCGGTGATGTAGTAAGCGATGTACTCGCCGCGCGGCAGACGGACATTTTCATGGAAGCGACGGTTTTTCGAGGCGCCGCCGGCGTGATCGGTGTTGTCCTCGGTCATTTCCCAGACCCGCGCCCGGGTGCGGGCGTTGACGATCCAGCCGCCATCGACCATCGACGCGGCCGATCCGGCGAATTCGCCAAGGCAGTAGATTTCCAGCACGCAGTCATCGGTGAGCGAAAAGTCGACCTTGTTATAGGAATCGTTGCCGGGATGCACAATCCGGACCGGCGCATCGCGTTGGATCGGGCGGTCCTCCACCTGCAAGGCGCTCGCGGCGGCCAGACGCACCATGTATTCGGGGGCCAGTTTGCGGCTCAGCTCATCGTCGCCCGGGAAATCGGTCTTCCCCTTGTCGAACCACTCCCCAAGCCCCTTGAGCAATTCCTTGAGATTGTCCGAGTCGAAGTTGCCGAAGTAGAAGAACGGTTGGCCGGCGTAGTAGATCAGCTCGTACGATCCCGGCCGCAGGGTGATCTCGTCTTCATAGCGGCGCAGCCACTTCGAACCGTCGACCGGGTCGGTGATTTCCTCGTCCATCGACCAGATCAGCGTGCGGGTGCGGGCATCGATGATCCACGGGTAGGCGAACAGGTACTCGCCGGACTTCAGGCCGGCGCCGACCGCTTCGATGGTCACATCGGTCGAGGCGGACACCGTGAAGGTGACCGTCTCCAACGCCCGCGGGTCCAGATCGGTAATAACCACCTCACCGGCGGCCGCGTTTGTCGGCAAAGTGAAAACTAGAAACAGCGCCCCGACGGCCAGGACAGCGCCGGCGGCCAAACACCTCGTACAGGCACCCAGACAAACTCCCATCAGCTCACCACCCGTGGTGTCTCACAACTTCAAACCGATGTCGATGCACGACTTCACAATTATGGTACGGCATTTGCATCTCCAGGTTTCATCGACTCAGGCATTGCCGCTCAGCCGCCGGACCGCGGACCAGACATCCTCGGCGGTGACCAGGTCCTGACATTCCAAGGGATAGTCCTTGCGCAAGCAGCGATTGCTGTAACAGGGCGAGCAGAAAAGCGACTTTTTGACAGTCAGGGCATGCTCGGTGAAGGGCGCGACCTCGGCCGGATCGCCCGGGCCGGAGATCACCACGACGGGCGTCCCGACCGCCGCCGCCAGATGGGACAGCCCGGAGTCGTTGCCGACAAAGAGGGCGGCACGACGGATGATCTCGCCCACCACCGGCAGCGTCCCGCAGCCGCAGAGGTTGAGCATTGTCGATGCGGATAACTCGGCGGCAACGGCCCCGCAAGCGGCACGGTCGTTCGGTCCGCCCACCAACCAGCACTGGCCGCCATTGGCTTGCCAGCGGCGGCCGATTTCGGCGAATCGCGCCGCCGGCCAGAGTTTGTTCGGCTGAGCCGCGCCGGGCGCAATGGCCAATGGGGATCCAAATGGCGGCATGATCGTCGCCAGCAGCGTGTCCGCCGCCGCGGCCGCCTGCGGTCCGGGACGGTAGTGAAGACCTCGATCCATTTGCGCCTCGGGCCAGACCAGTCGCAACAATTGCAGATACCCCTCAGCGCGATGCGGACGACGGCCATTGGCTCCATACGGGAGACGGTCGGTCAGAAGCCAGCCGCGCGCGTCGGCGGCATAGCCCACCCGGCGTCGGACGCCGGCCAGACGAAACATCAGCGCCGAGCCAAATGAGGGCGGCAGGCAGAAACCCAAGTCATACCGTTCCGGACGCAGGCGGCGGGCATTACGCCAGACACTCCTCAGCCTCGATTTCCCCGCTGGTTCATCCAATGCAATGACACGGTCGACCAGGCGCAGATCGTCCCATAAGTCGGCCAGCGCGGCGCGGCAGACCAGATCGATCGCCGCATTCGGCGCATTCAACCGCAGCGATACCAGGAAGGGAAACGCCATGACCGCATCACCTACCCAATTGGGCGCGCGCACGACAATTCGTGACGGTTGCGTCGGCGTCGGCATCGCGATCATCCCCGCCAGCGACGGTGGGTCCAAAGCCATTGCGATGGGAACCGGCGAATGTGGTTTTCCAGCCGTGTGGTGTACGCCTGCGTGAGCGCGCGCACATCGCGTTCCTCGTCGCCAGTTGGCGTGTAATCAAGCACACCGTCGATGAACGCGTCAAATCGCCCGTCGTCCTTGCGCACCATGACCCCGGTGAGGATCGGGCACCCGAAACGCAACGAGAGGACCGCCGGGCCCCGCGGGGTCGAGACAGGGCGTCCGAAGAAGGTGACGGTCACCCCTTCCTCCCCCGCGTGTTGATCGGCAAGGATGGCCACCAGTCGCCGGGCCTTGACCGATTCGACGATGCCACGCGTCGCCACCTGCGTTTGAATCACACGCACCCCAAGATCGCGGCGCCGGTCGTTGTAAAGACGGTCGCTGAGGGGATTGCGCATCGGCTTGACGACCACATCGAGAGGGTAACCGCTGGCGGCGATCCATCCGGCGAGAAGCTCCCAGTTGCCGATGTGCCCGCTGACGAGAAGCCCGCCGCGGCCGTCGCGATAGAGAGCATCGATCGATTCGGCGTTGTGCGGATCGACCAGCTTCGACAGTTCCGCGCGGGTCCGGGGCGAAACCCGCAGAATCTCGACGGTGGTGCGTCCGAAATGCTCGAAGACACCCCGCGCCGTGGTGTCGACCTGGTCAACCGTCCACTCCGGGTAGGCACGCTGAAGATTGTCGCGTGCGATGCGGCGGCGGCGGGACCAGACCGCGCTGATCAGACGGCCCAGGACGGCGCCGCCCGCCAGCGCGACACGTCGCGGCACAAGACGCGCCTTCCAGCGCAGCATCTGGAGGGCCAGCCACTCGAGACGATAGCGGAGAGGATGGCGCATCAGGGTTGCGGCGGAGGGGTCGGGTTGGGCCCGTCGTCGCGCGACAGGGGGCCGTAGAGAATGTCCTCGATGGCCTCCTGCTGTTCCCATTCGGCGCGTCGTTTGGCGGCGCGGCGGCGTTTGATCACATAGATGGCCACAAACACCGCGACCAGCCCAAGCCAGAGGAGAATCGTGTCACCCAGGAAGGCGATCCAGTTGTAGCGCGCGCGCAACGATTCGGTGAATTCGCGTTGAAAGGCAGCGTAGTCGGCGCCGGTGGCGTAACGGAACGCCTCATCCCAACTGGCACGTTCGGCCACCCGGCGGCAGAAGAGCACCAATCCGTCCCAGCCATAGGCCTGCAGGTAGTGGTCCATGGCCAGATAGGACTGGGTGTAGGCCAGTTGCGCCTGCGTCCCGGTGAAGGAATTGACCCCGTCGATATCGCGCAACGGAATGAGATTGTCCATGAACACCGCGCGCGCGATCAGGGCATCGTCGCCGAATTGCCACTCATGGGCGAACTGCTGGGCATACCCCTCATGCATCCAGCGCGGAATCTGGCGCATGCCGCTGAGGGCATCGATGTGCAGATGCGCCAGCTCATGGCGCAGCGTTTCGCGCAGCGAGCGTCCGAGGGGGTAGTCCAGCGGTGAACGAACCGCGATCAGGTTGGCCTCGGCCACGGCGGCAGCCACCCCCCAGTCGGGGAAACGTCCGCCAACCACCGAGTCGAAGGATTGCGACCGGGCCACATAGACCACGCGCACCGTGTCGCGGATTGCCACGCCGCTGTGACGGACCAGTTCCTCATGGGCCGCGCGGAGAATCGTCTCGGTTTCGGCCACCAGCGCCGGGTCGCCGCCGCTGATCAGGAGGGGCAACGTCGTCGGCGGTTGGGCGGCCGTCGCGGCCACCAAGGCCAGCACGCCGACGGCGGCAAACAACGACGATCGCAGGATCGGCCGCATATCAGGGCTTTTGTGGTTTGAACAGGTCGCGGAGTTTCTCGTCGAACCTCTTTTGCAGCGTGTCCTTGGCGCGTCCGACCAGATCGTCGACGACATCGCGCGCCGTGCCGGCGGCGTCGATGCGGACCTCCGGCGCGGTCACGGTGCCGGTCAGCGAGAAACGGAGCCCGGTCTCGGGGATGAGGCGCGGGGCGTTGGCGCCGACGGCGCGGGCGCTGACACTGTAATGCAACGAATGGTCCAGCCCATAGGAGCCGCGCGCGGTGTATTGCACGTCGTCGAAGGTGACACGCAGCTCATCGGTGATGATCCGACCGTTCTCGATGCGGAACGGCACGCGCAGATCGCGCAGCGAGCGGGGCCGGTCCAGACCGCTGATGCCGAGCGCGGCGCCGATCCGCCCCAAAAGCGGCGCCGCCTCCAACCGCGCGCCGGACAGATCGACCTTCCCCTGCGCGATCAGCGTGGGCAGAATCTGCTCCGCTTCACGTCCGCGGCCGTTGAATTCGCCGGAGACGGTCATCAAGCCGGACACGCCGCCGACCCAGCCGAGATAGCGGGCCGCGAAGGCTTCGGCTTCGATGTTGTCGGCGCTCAGCGAAGCAAAAAACTCGGGCGCGGGCCAACTGTTCAGATTCCAGTCGAGACGACCGCCGAGCAGACCGCCGTATAGTTCGCCACGGATCGGCGCCAGCGATAAGACCCGGTCGCGGTACTCATACGGGGCCTCGATGGCGGTGAGCAGCAATCCATTGTAGATGACCGTGTCGGCGCGCAGTGTGCCGGAAATCGACATCAATGGGATCTTCTCCGGATCGCCGGTCAGGGTGTCGGGGGCGGAGGTTTCATCGCCGATCAGAGCGTCGAGATCGATACGCGGCCCGCTCACATCGATACGTCCATGCGGGACATCGGGCGTGGCGTAGTCGTTCAGGACCGCGGGCAGAAGCGATTCGATTTGCCCGTTCAGCTGCCCGCGCGATGCGCCGGCGGTCCAGTCGCAACGGTCGAGCTGGACCCCATGGCCGGTCAGACGGCAATCGGCCGAGATCACCAGGGAATCAAAGTCCCAATCGGCATCGACAATACGTAACCGGTCGGAGGCCACCTCGCCGGTCACGTGCAGATTGCGCCAGTCGTCGAGTTGGCCGAAGCCGTTGAGATCAATACGCACCGCGCCGGCGATCGACGACCGCCAGGCCGCGGGCAGCAGGCCCTTCATCCCTTCCAATGGCACGTCGGCCTTCAACAGCGCCGAGAATGTGGGTTCGGTCAGGAAGAGCCGGTCGATGGTGCCCGAGGTGGCGAAAGTTCCTCCGGTGATCTGACCGGCGGCGACCGACCAGGACACCGAGCGATCGCTGCCATGCAGCTGCACGCGTGGGATGGCCACTTCCACGCCGGTTTCTGGCAGTGGCCAACGCAGATCAGTCACTTCGAAGCGTCCCTGCCATTCGGGCGCGGTGTTGTCGGGCAGCGGCCAGACGAAGCGCGCCTCGATGTCGCCCGACATGCGCGCGGTCAGCCCGGCCAACTTGGGCAGCGGGAACGCGGCATCGATCTCGCGAATGAGTTCTTCGACCCGCACGGCGCCGAGGCGTGCGTTAAAGGCAACATCGTAGAGCGACGGCAGAATCTGCACCCGTCCGGCGGCATTGATCCTAGCGCCCCACCACTCGGTCGCGGCCGAATCGACAGTCAGTGTGCGCGAGGTTCTGTCCCAGGAGCCGCGTACCGCCAGCGACGGCTGGCCGGCGCGGATCGAAAAGCGGCGATGGCCTTGCAGGAAAAGCGAGTCGAAGACGGTCTGGGCGTCAAAGGCGAGGAAGCCGGGTCGCGCGGCATCGAGATTGATTTCGGCGTCGGCGCCGAAGAGGTCGATCCAGAGGGCATCGCGCCGGTCGCGCCAACCCAGCCCGGCATCGACGATAATGATCCGGGCGACCTTCAGCGGCTGGCCGTCGGCGGGCGCCATGCCGGAGTCGGGGGCGGCATCGGTCTTGATCATGCCCGCGAAATTCGATCGGCCGTCTTCGGAGAGTTCGATCAGCGCATAAGGCTGGTCGAGAACAATCCGGTCGATGACCACATGGCCGCGCAGAAGCGGCCAGAACCGCGCTTTGATGTCGAGACGCTGCAACGAGAGCATCGGTTCACGGGAGAATCCGGCGGCGTTGCCGACGGTCACGCCGTCGAGACGCACCCCGATGCCGCCCCAGAGCGTGATGCCGGCATCGGCGATCGTGACCGGACGGTCGATCACCCGCTCCAGTTGCGGCGTCAGCATCGCCAGCACGCGTTCCTTGGTGAACACGAACTTGACGACCACCAGCGCCAGGAGCGCCAGAAACGCGAGGACGCCAACGATGCCAACGACGAGACGCGCGGATTTGGTCATGGTCGCCCGGGTGATACGCTTCGTTGCCGATCAGTACTCCAGCCAGTCGCCGATCTTCATGACCGTCGGCGTGGCAAATCGGGCGGCGCCGGCAGCGAAGACGGAGGGATCGGCCTTGATCATGTCAAAGGTGTCGTAGTGCATCGGCACCACCCGTCGCGGATGCAGGAGTTCGACGGCCTTGATCGCATCGGCGACGCCCATGGTGAAGTTATCACCAATGGGCAGAAGCGCCAGATCAATCGGCTGCAGCTCGCCGATCAGTTTCATGTCCCAGAACAGCCCGGTGTCGCCTGCGTGATAGAGGGTCTTGCCTTCCGAAGTGATGAGGAACCCGCAGGGATTGCCGGTGTACTCCCACCCCACGGGACCCGGCCCGACGGCGGAGCCATGATGGGCGATGGTCAACTTGACCCGTCCAAAATCGAAGTTCCAGCCGCCGCCGATGTGCATCGGATGGGCATGGCAGCCCTTGTTGGCGCACCACACCGCCAGTTCGTTGGGCGCGATGATGGTCGCCGATGTGGCCTGCGCGATCTCGAGGGCATCGCCGAGATGATCGCCATGACCATGGGTCAACAGGATGTAGTCGGGCTTAATCGATGCTGCCTGTGACGGCGCCTTGGGATTGCCGGTGAAGAATGGATCGAAGAGCAATTTGCGACCGGCGGTCTCCAGCAGGAATGCGGAGTGCGACAGGTATTGGATCCGTGGCATATCTCCTCCCTCATCCGGGCTTGTGCCTGGGATCACAAATATAACGCCGGTGAAAATGCCGCGCCAGTTGCGCCGCGCCAACGGCGCTCAGAGGTCGTCGCTGATGCCCATCTTGCTGAGAACGGGTCCGAAGCGGCGGCGGAGATCGCCGCGGAGTTTCTTGCGCGCGCGATGCAGATACCAGCGGACGGTGGCCTGGGGCATGCCCATGATCTGGGCAATCTCGTCGATATCGAGCCCTTCCAGATCCTTGAGGACGAAGGCCTTGTGCTGCTTTTCGTTGAGTTTGCCGGCCGCCTCGCGCACAAACTCGCCGAGTTCCTTCAGTTGGAACGTCTGCTCCGGGGTGGTGGTGGTGCGGAGCCCCGGCTCGCCCGAATCGTCGATGTCTTCGAATTTGTGCTTCTTGAACTTGCGGATATAGTCGATCGAGGCGTTCACGGCGATGCGGTACAGCCAGGTGGAGAACCGCTTGGAAAGGTCGAAGCGCTTGATATTGTAGAACGTCTTGACGAACACCATTTGCGAGATGTCTTTGGCGTCGTCGTAGTCGCCGACCATCTTGTAGGCAATACCGGCCACCTGCGACCGGTAGCGGTCGGTGAGTTCCTTGAACAGATGGGTCTTGCCCGCCTGAATCTGGCGGATGATTTCCTTGATTTCGGTTTCGTCTTTCTCGCCGCTGTCGGCGGGTGTCCGCGCGACGGCGGCCTGCGGCGGCTTGCGCCGGCGGCTGGGCGCGACCGCCCGCTTGGGCTTCGAGGCAGACGGTGGTTTCCTTACCATGGCATCATCCATTGAAGAACTTTCCACGCTTCCCGACAATCAGATTCCCAAAGATAATACAGCGTGCCCACGCGGGCTCGCCGTCCGTGCAAAGAAAACGCGCGCGGGGCGATGTCCCCGCGCGCACTCCCTCCATCCATCAACAAACTTGGCAGTGAGTCAGGGCGTCGACCCGACGTCCGTCGCAAATGTCTCTCCCCCACCCGGCGCTTTGTCATAGACGTATTTCATCGGATCGACGGGGGCGCCGGCCACATGCACTTCATAGTGCAGATGCGGTCCGGTGGAGTAGCCGCTGTTGCCCACATACCCGATGATGTCTCCTCGACGCACGTTTTGGCCGAGTTTGGCCTCAAACTTCGACAAGTGCCCATACACCGTCTCCACCCCGTAACCGTGGTCGATGACGATGGTGTTCCCGAACTGCGTCTGGCGTTCCCGCAGGATCACCTTGCCGGATGCCGGGGCGTAGACCGGAGTGCCGATACGGGCGGCAAGGTCCAGCCCCTGGTGCGGGCGCATCTTGCCGGTGAACGGATCGGACTTCATCCCAAAACCCCGCATCAGGATGCCGTTGACCGGATAGGTCGAGGGCGTATGATCCAGTCGCTGCTTCTGGTCCATCAATGCGGAGAATACCGACTCGAAGTTTTCGCGCTCAAACGAGGCGCGATGCAGCAGACGGTCGATTTCCGCCTCGATGGCATAGGTCAACTGTGTCGATTCGGACAAGGGCTCGGTCGCTTCGGCCAGCGTCCCGCCGACGCCAAGCGCGCGCTCCTCGTCATCCACTTCCGGGAATCCGAAGACCGTCCGGACCTTCTTTTCCGCCATTTCCAACCGCGCCAGTTGTTCGCGCAGGACCTTGAGGTCGGCCGTGATGCCGGTCAGGGCGGCGCGCAACTCAGCGTTTTCCTTGGCTTGATCCTGGGTCTCGCCCGCCTTGTTGATGCCGTATGTGGCGATCCCGAGCGAACTGATGAATCCCACCACGACCGTGGCAGCGACAGCCACACAGGCACGCACTATCCATTGTGGAACGGAGTACTGCCGAACTCTATCGGTCGAGGGTGGAATGATCAGTATTGAGAGTCGGTCTTTCGACATCCGATTTCCTTTCAGCCGCTTGCCGGGATTCCTTCCCAGCCCTCAAAAAGATGCGCCATAGTATTCGGAACCCGATGTCTTGTCAAGAGAAACAACCATCGCACCGCGTCTTCCTGACGCCGGAAAAGATGGCTTCCGTGGGTTTGAAAGGTGCCTCTTACGGCCTTGTTCGTCCAATGGTGTCTGGTCCGTCGTCACTGCGGCCCGGAGCGACAGACCAACCGATTGTAAATCAAAGGGTTGAGATCGCTACTTAATCAGGTGATACTCATTCCTCAGGATCTTGTTCACGACCTTGATGAATTTCTCCGAGTTCAGCGTCTGCAAGCTGTACAGATGCCAATAGGTCTTCTGGGGGGTCCTCCCCGATGGTTTGCTTTTTTTCGACATTTCCGCTCCCTCCGGACTCAGAAACCCGGAGGGTCACGGTTGGACATCCCCCGGATACTTATCGGTCAGCCGATCCCGGCTTTAACCATTCTGCCAGCTGGCGACCCATGCAACGGGCTTGCCATCGGATTCAGATGGGGAACAATTGCCGTAACGCGTTACTTAAGAATGGATTACGCTAAACAGTCCTAGCGAGGTCCGATTGGAAAAACAGCAGGCGGTTGGGCTGATTCCGGCACTGAGGGGAGCACATCCCACACCGGAGGTGGCCAACACTGCTATCGGGGTCAAGCCGATGGTGCGGAAGGAATTTCCGGGGTGGTCGAAATCCGCTCAACGATGGCAACCACCATCGAACGGACCGGGGCATCGAGATTGCCGAGGGTCTCCCGCGCCCAACGCCCTTCCTGACAGACCAGCACTGTATCACCGACACCCGCATCGACCAGATCGAGGGCGACCA
>DATMBC010000003.1 GCA_035559435.1 bacterium | reverse complement strand
GCGGTTTGCCGATGCCGCCCTGTGGAAACAGCTGGCCGGCGAGGAGCCGGTCGCCGCGCGCCGTTGGAAACCCATCCTCTTTGTCCTCGCGGTGGCGCTGATGATCGTCGGGCTGGCCGGGCCGCAGTGGGGCGCGCGCGCCGTCATGCTGCAGCGGCGCGGCCTTGACATTGTGATCGCGCTGGATGTCTCGCGCTCGATGCTGGCGGCCGATGTCAAACCCAACCGCCTCGAACGCGCCAAACGTGAAATCTCCGGCATTCTCGACCGTCTCGCCGGCGACCGCATCGGGCTGGTGGTCTTCTCCGGCGATGCGTTTGTGCAGTGCCCGCTCACCCTCGATGCCTCCGCCGCGCGCATGCTGCTCGATGCGGTCGGGATCAACTCCGGCGGACGGCCCGGCACCGTCGTTGCCGACGCGATCGAAACCGCCATCGGCATGTATGAGCAGAACGAGCGTCAGTTCAAAATCCTGATCCTTGTCACCGACGGCGAGGGCCACGAGGGCGACCCGCTGGCCGCGGCGCAGAAGGCCGCCGAAGCCGGCATCCGCATCTACACCGTCGGCATCGGCACGCCGCAGGGCGAGCCGATCCCCGAATTCGACGAGCGCGGCAACCAGATCGGATTCAAGAAGGACGAAAACGGCCAGGTGGTACTCTCGAAACTCGACGAGGTCACCCTGCAAAAGATCGCGCTGGCCACCAACGGCCGCTATTTCCGCGCTGGCCCGGCGCAGATGGAACTTGATGCGCTCTTTGATGAATTGTCGACGCTGGAGAAAAAGGAGATGGAAGGCCGTCTGTTCACCGAATTCGAACAGCGCTTTCACTACTTCCTGATCCCGGCATTCCTGTTATTGGCGGTGGAAATGGCGCTGCCCGTCCGCCCGCGCCGGCCCGGCGCGCCGCCACGGTGAGGACCGAACACGGGCAGGAACTTCCGGCCCCTTATAACCCGACGTGATTGGCCAATGACGCTACGACTGACCATACTCCTCACTCTCCTCGTTGCCCTGACCGTCCCGGCGCAGGCCGACCAGTTTGCCCGGCGCAACAACACCGGCAACAAACTGCTGGCGAAAGGGCAGATCGACTCGGCCATTGCCGAGTACCGCGCCGCCCGTGTCGAACGGCCCGACCAGCCCGGCGTGGCCTACAATCTCGGCTCCGCCTACCATCAGAAAGGCATCTTTGACACCGCGCAGATGGAACTGCAAAACGCCATCGCGCATGTCGACCCGACGCTGAAGCCGAACGCCTACTACAACCTCGGCAACACATTCTACCGCATGCAGGAATACGAATCGGCCATCGAGGCCTACAAGCAGGCGCTGTTGGCCAATCCCTCCGACCTCGATGCCAAGCACAATCTCGAGATGGCCCTGCGTCAGATGAACCAGCAGGATTCCTCCAGCCAGAAGCAGGAGCAAAAGCAGGACCAGCAACAACAGGACTCGACCGGCCAACAGCAGCAAAACCAGCAACAGCAGAACCAGGACTCCACCCAGAATCAGCAGCAGCAACAGCAAAACCAGGACGGCAATCAGGACCAACAGCAGCAACAACAGCAGCCCGACCAGCCGCAGGAAGGACAGCCGCGTGAGCAACGACAGCCCAAGCCGGTGCAGGGCATGACCAAGGCCGATGCCGAACGCCTCCTCGACGCGCTCAAGAACAATGAACTGGCGCTGCAGAAGAAACGCGCGCAACGTACCACCGGCGAGAAGGTCGCCAAGGACTGGTAATCGATGTCAGCGCACGGCCGCCATCCATCGAATTCAGCGACCCGCCGCGGGATTTCGGCGCGGCGGCGTGCGGGCCTGATCGCCTCCCTGCTGCTTTTGCTCGGCGGCCTCGTTGCCCTGGTCCCGTCGGCGTCCGCCGACACCCGCATCACCGCCACGGTCGAACCGAAGAAGATCTCGATGTATGAGAACGTCACACTCGAGATCACGGTCACCAGCGACAACCAGAATGTGCCCCAGCCGCAACTGCCTCCGTTGACCGATTTTCAGGTGTTCTCCTCGGGACGCAGTCAGAGCATCCAGTACATCAACGGCCGGATCAGCGCCAGCGTTACGTACACCTATGTCCTGGCGCCGCGCCGGCCCGGACGGTTCACCATCGGCCCGGCCACGGTGACCGTCGGCGGCTCGGTCTACTCCACTCAGCCCGAGGCGGTGGTGGTCACCGATGCGCCGTCGCCGGCCCCGCGGCAGCAGACGCAACAGGATCCGGCCGCGCGGCGCACCAACCGCGAGCGTCATGTCTTCATCACCGCCTCGCTGGACAAGGACACGGCGTACGTCAATGAGCCGGTCACGTTCATCTTCCGTTTCTACACCGGCGAACGGCTCCTCTCCAATCCCGAGTACCAGCGGCCTGCCTTCACCGGCTTCTGGGTCGAGGATCTTCCCCCGCAGCGGAAGTACACGACCTCGATCGACGGGATCACCTATGAAGTGACCGAAATTCGCACCGCGCTTTTCCCCACCGAGGCGGGCGCGAAGCTGATTCCCCCGGCTGAGGTGAATGCGACCGTGCGCGGCACCCGTCGGCGCAGCAACCGGATGAACCCCTTTGACCTGTTCGACGACAGCTTCTTTGACCGCGGCGAGACTCTGCGCCTGACCACCGATCCGCTCAAGCTGGTGGTCTTGCCGACCCCGCCCACCTCGGTGTCACCGCCGCCCTCCGGACTGGTCGGCGAATTCGAAATCCGCGCCAAGGCCGACGTGCGCGAGGTCAATGTCGGCGACCCGGTGACCGTGAGCGTCACCATCACCGGCGAGGGAAACATCAAGGCGGTGCCGCGTCCCTACCGCGACACGATTCCCAACTTCCGCATGTTCTCCGGCGGCACCAGCGAGAACATCACCACCGCTGACTACCGCATCCGCGGCGCCAAGACCTTCGATGAAGTCTTCGTGCCCCAGCGCGCCGGGACCTACACGCTCCCGCAGTTTGCGCTGACTTACTTCGATCCCAAGGCGCGCGCCTACCAGACCGTGCGCACCGACCCGATCGAAATCACCGTCACCGGCGGCGCCGCCGACTTTACCATTCCGTCGCTGCGCCTGGAGCCGGATCAAATTTCTGATTTGGCCGCCGATGTGCGCTTCCTCAAGACCGATGGCGGCCATCTGCGTCGTCACACCGGGGCCGGGCTGTTCGGCTGGGCTTTCTGGGTCGGGCATTTCCTGCCGCTGTCGGGACTGATTGGATTCTTCATCTGGCGGCGCGGGGTTCTGCGCGAGGCGGCCGACCCGGTCGGACGGCGCCGCCGTCTGGCGCGCGCCGCGGCGCTGGCCCGCCTGCGCGGCGACAACGGCAAGGGACCGGCGCAGCCGCTGACCTACAGCGATCTGGCCGATGCGCTGTTGCAGTTCTATTCCGACCGCTACAACACCAGCGCGCAGGGACTCACCCGCGCCGAAATGCGCGCCCGCCTGACCGCCGAGGGACTGCCCGATACCACCATTCGCAGTTATCTCGAGCTGCTCGACCTCTGCGACCGCGGACGCTACGCCCCCGGCACCCAGAATCAGGTCGGCGCCGACACCGTCGCCCGCGCCGAAGCGATTATCGCCGCCATCGAGGCAGGAAAGTAGCCATGCGCCGCCTCCTTGTCCTGTTGCTCCTCCTCTCCGCCGCGCCGGTGACGCTCCGTGCGCAGGATCCACAGAAGCTCTTCGATGACGCGGTCTCCGCCTACCAGCGCGGTCGCTACGATTCGGCTGCCATTGGCTTTTCGCGCATCGTGCAGGGCGGCATCGATGATCCGCGCGTCTGGTACAACCTCGGCAACAGCCATTTCAAGTCGGGCCATATCGGCGCGGCATTGGTGTCCTACCGCCGCGGCCTGCGGTTGGCGCCGCGCGATGCCGACCTGATGGCCAATCTGCGTTATGTCCGTCTCTTCGCCGTTGACAAGATCGAACCCGTCGGCGAGTTGTTCCTGACCACCTGGTGGCGCGCCGCCGTCGATCGGCTCTCGCTCCAGGAGGCCCGTTGGCTCGCGTCCCTCATCTTCTGGCTGGCGGCCGTGTTGACCGTCTGGCGATTCTGGCCCGATCCCTCCCGTCGCGCACGGCTGCCGCTCTGGCTGGTGACCGGCATCTGGGTGGTCTGGCTTGTCGCCACCGGCGCGAGCGCCACTTGCTATGCCCGCGATGTCGCGGCGCGTGACGGTTTTGTCATTGCCACCCAAACCGAGGTGCGCGGCGGTCCGGGCGATGAATACACGTTGCAATTTGTCGCGCATGATGGCTTGGCCGGCGCCGTCGAACGCACCGAATCGGGTTGGCATCTGGTCCGTTTCCCCAACGGCCTCAAGGGCTGGCTGCCGGTTTCGTCCTTCGAAATCATCTGAGTTGTCGGGAATGTCCAACGCGCGGTCGCTTCGTCGTTTCCGCGCCCGCGGAGGTCCGGCCGCCCCGGTGCGCCGCCGCCCGCATTCCGATTGACTCCCCCCGCCAAACGGGCGATTTTGCCCTCTGGCCCCGGGCCAATTCCACCCCGGATCCCCGATGAACTGACCATGCAGGCGCGCACCTGGCGATGGATACGCATACTCGGCCTTCTGGCCGCCTTCGCTATCCTCGTCTTCATGTTCCGCAACACCGACCCGCGCGACATCTGGGCCGCCATCGCGCACATGGATGTCCGGTTCCTGATTCCGGTGCTGGTCGGCACGCTGGCCATGCCGCTGGCGCGCGCGGTACGGCTCAAGTTCATGATGGAGCCGCACCACCACCGTCCGTCACGGCGCGTCCTGGCCGTCTACAACGTCGGCCAGCTGCTCAACATCATGATGCCCGTCCTCACCGGCCAGGTGGCGCGCGTGCTTTTGTTCTCGCGCACTCTCGGCTTCACCAAGACCTTCGCCGCCACGCTGGTCATCCTCGAAGTGCTGTTTGATGGCCTGATCTTGCTGGTCATGGTTTTTGGCGCCTCGTTTTTGTTTGTCATGCCCGACTGGATGGTGCGCGGCGAGGTGATGATCTTTGTGGCCACGGCGCTGCTGTTGGGTTTCTTCTACTTCGTCCTGCACCACAGCAAACGCAACCAGGGGCCGCCGAACTGGTTCCACCGCCATGCCCCCGCCCGCGTGGTCCGCGAATGGGACAACATCAAGGCCTCGTTCGTCGCCGGGCTCAACATGCTCAAGAGCACCCGGCACCTGCTTCTGGTGTCGCTGTTGTCGCTGGCCTCGTGGGTTGCCCATGCGTTCATCGTGCTGTTCCTCCTGCGCGCTTTCGATTTTGACGTCCCCTTCTGGGGGGCGATGGTGATTTTGATCGTCAACACCATCGTGATCATGATCCCCGTCAGTCCCGGCAACATCGGCACCTTCCAGCTGGCCTGCATCATCGGGCTGTCGTTCTTCGGCATCCCGAAGGACCGCGCCCTGGGCTTCTCCATCCTGTTGCATCTCGCCGAAGTCGGACCGGTCTTCGTGTTGGGCACCATCGCCTCGTTTTCCGCCCACGTCCGGATCAGCGAATTCCACGCCGAGGAGCTGCTGGCCGAGAAGGAACGGCTCGCCGCGCAACCGCTCATCATTCCGGAGAAAGCCGACTTCGTCGAGGACCCGCTCCCGCCCACGTCCACCTCGGCGTAGGGGAAATGCCGTCGCCTTATGGCCGAAGAACGCACGCTCTCAGGACGCGTCATCCGCAGTTTCGGCAACCGCTTCATCGTGCTCACCGCCGAGGGCACCTATGATTGCGCCCTGCGCGGAAAGTTCCGGCTCAGCGACACGAAGATTCTCAACCCGGTCGCCGTCGGCGACCGGGTTCTGATCACCGTTGAGGACACCCCCTACGGCGTGATCGAAGAAGTCGAGCCGCGCAAGAACAAGCTCTCGCGCCCTGACGTCCTCAAGCCCGACTGGGAACAAATCGTCGTCGCCAATTGCGACCAGCTGGTGGTGGTTGCTTCGGTCGCGCGCCCGAAACTGAAGTATGGTACCATCGACCGTTTCCTGCTGGCGGGGGAGAAGGCCGGATTGGAATGCGCCGTGGTCTTGACCAAAATCGACCTGGCCAAACCGGGCGCCTATGAGCGGGTGCTGGACGTCTATCGCAGCGCGGGGTATCCGATCATCGCCACCTGCGCCCTCAGCGGGCAGGGCATCGAGGAACTGCGCCGCCTGACCCAGTGGAAGACCTCGATTTTCGCCGGCCATTCCGGCGTGGGGAAATCCTCGCTGCTCAATGCGCTCGAACCGGGGCTGGGCATCAAGACACGCGAAGTCTCCGAAGCCACCAACAAGGGCACACACACCACGACGTATGTTGAATTGCATCCGCTGACCTATGGCGGCTTCATCGCCGACACCCCCGGCATCCGCGCCATCGGCCTCTGGCAGGTCACCCCCGAGGTCCTGCCGCAGCTGTATCCCGAGTTCCGGCCCCATCACGGCCAGTGCCGCTTCAGCAACTGCCTTCACATCGGCGAACCCGGCTGCCGCATCAAGGAAGCGGTCGACAGGGGAGAGATCGCCCCCGAACGTTACGACGGCTACCTTCGCATCCGCACCACCCTCGACGAAGAGTAGGATGACGGACAACATTGTCCGACCTCCTGAAAGAAGAATGATAGGAGGACAGACATTCCTGTCTGTCCATCGCCTCGTGAGGTGGGTCCGCTCTTGGGACCCGCCGAACGAGGCGATCCACACGGCAGGGCCGCCCTCCCGTTCCCCCTTGCCCGACGGCGATCTCCCCCCTAAAATATCCCTGCTATGCGCCCGTCATTGGCCGTTAACGCCAGCCTGTCCCTCGTCGTCCTCACTGTGGCGGCGATGGGTTGCCGCGCCAAGACCGTCGATCCACTCGACCGGATCAAGGCGTTGATTCCCGAGGTCGAAACCCGGCTCAATCGCCGCGATCTGGCGGGCCTCAAGCGGATGGGGACCGAACGGTTCGAGTCGAACGCCTTCGTGATCGACATCTTCGCCGACCGTGCGCGCGACTCCGTCGCGCTGGCGCTGTCGCGCATTCATCAGGACGGCGCCGATGCGACCCTGTTTCTTCAGATGACCAGCCGCCAGACCGGCGCCCGGCAGGAATTGCGCCTGCATTTGCGCGGCAACGGCCGCTGGAAAATCGACGGCTATGAAGTGGTCGCGCCCGGCGCTGATACGATTGGAACCAATCCGCCGTCGTAAGCGACGCATCCAATCCCGACACGCGGTGTATAAGTTGATTTCCCGCGGGGTAGCCGCCAACCTTTACCGGGTCAGGACATGAAACGAGTCGCCGCTCAAATTCTCTTCTTCGTGATCGCCGCCGGCGTGTTGGCGGTCGGGCGCAATACCGTCGCGCCGGGGCGCATCCCCTGGGTCGGCGACTGGGGCAAACCGGCGGTGGTCGAGGGGGACTCGATCATCCGCCCCG
>DATMBC010000002.1 GCA_035559435.1 bacterium | reverse complement strand
GCCGGCGGAAATCCGCCGGTATGACCGCCGGCGTGAAGTGCTGGTCTCCGGCAACATCGCCTCGGGCGCTTTCGCCGGTGATGTGCGCGCCGCGGTGCTGGCCAAGGCGCGCCAGGTGCCGACCCCGCCGGGGTATTCGATCCGCGCCACCGGCGAGGCGGAGATTCAAGAGGAGTCATTCGCCGAAATCTTCACCGCGCTGGTCCTCGCGGTCATCTTCATCTATCTGGTGCTGGCGTCGCAGTATGAGAGCTTCACCGACCCGTTCACCATCATGCTCTCGCTGCCGATGTCGCTGGTGGGCGCGTTGGTCGGGTTGTTTCTCTTTGGCAGCGCGCTGTCCATCATGTCGCTGATCGGCATGGTGCTGTTGATGGGTCTGGTCACCAAAAACGCCATCCTGCTGATCGACTTTGTCAAGCAGGCGCGCTCGCGCGGCGAAACGCGGGAGGCGGCGATCCTCGAAGCCGGCCCGATCCGTCTGCGCCCGATCATCATGACCACCCTGACAACGATCATGGGCATCCTGCCGATCGCGCTGGGCATCGGCCCGGGCGCCGAGTTCCGCGCGCCGATGGGACGCGCCGTCATCGGCGGATTGATCTCGTCGACGATGCTGACCTTGATCGTAGTGCCGGTGGTCTACACGTTGCTGGACGATCTCGTCCACTGGCGCGGCCGCCACCGGGCGCGGACTAAGTCGGCTTGATCGACAGTGTCCGCCGCATGTAGTAGACTCCGGCCGCCAGATACAGCGCGACCGCCGGCCAGACGGTGTAGCGGGCATAGGGCTGCCAGTCGAAGGCGTGGAGCAGCAGGACAATCCCCCAGAGCAATGCGGCGTAGCGTCCGATGTCGGCCGAGACCGGCGCGATCTGCGTGCGGCGGAGAATGACATACCCTCCGACCAGAAGCGAGAGGTCGCGGGCGATGGTCAGGGCGAAGGCCAAGGCCGGCAGGCCCCGGTGCAACACGCAGAACAGCCCCACTACCACCGCCGCCAGTTTGTCGCCGATCGGATCGAGGATCCGCCCCCAGCGGCTGGCCTGGTTCCAGCGGCGCGCGATCCAGCCGTCGGCCACATCGGAGAGGATGGCATACACAATCAACGCCGCCCCCAACGGCACATGCCCGGCGCGCATCACCCACCACCAGACCGGAATGAGCGCTATCCGCGACAGCGACAGCAGATTCGGAACGGTCCAGAAACGGTTGTCGTCGGCGGTCACGGCGGAAATATACGCCGCGTCGATTAGCGCTCGTCGAAGAAAAACGTCAGGGTGTCGCTCCAGGCAACAGGGTGGGCATCGGCCGATTTGGGGACCATCGCGCCGTTGACCCTGTAGAGCCAATATCCGCCGTCGCCGTTGCGACGCGGTCCGATCTGTTCAATCAACATCCCATAGGGGTAAGACTTCACTGCCAGCGGGATGTCGTGCGAATGGGCGACCTCGCGCAGCCAGTCCAACGCGACGATTGAATCAGAACGGACGGCGACAAAAGTGTCGGCGCTGTCGGGACGGTAGGCGATGACCAGCGCCCCCGGTTGGTTTGGGGCCGTGCGCTGCCTGGTCGTCGTTTGATCGCAACCGCCGATGGAAAGCACAAGCAGACCGGCGATGATCTGTCTCATTGCAGGCACCCCCAATACAACGTCGCGCCGCCGCGGAAGACGTGGTTGACCAGCGCCACGGCATCGAGGATGTCGCAAACGCAGTCGCCGTTGACATCGGCGGCGTTGGGCCGCCCGCTGGGCGCCCCGCCGCGGAAGGCGGTGTTGATGATCTCGACCACATCCTGGACATTGTGCACGCCGTCCTCGTTGAGGTCGCCGGGGACGCGGTTGGTCACATAGGCGGCATAGCCGGGGCCATCGCCTCCCGCCCAGGCATCCACCAGAGGGCCGTTGGCGGCCAATTCGGTGACCGAATCGGCGGAGAAGCAGAGCGCAAACACGCCCCCCTCCAGGCGCGGCACGACACTCAGCACACCGCGCGCGGTTTTCCAGGGATTGGACGGGCCATTCAGAATCGCATGTGTCCGGCTGTCATAGCGGTAGACGACCCCGGAGTCAACGAATCCGCCGCCGGCAATGTAGCCGATGCCGTCGGGCGCGATCGCCAAATCGCCGGGATAATCGTTGATCAGGATTGAATCGGTCGGCAGCCAGGAATCGCGATCGAGTGTGTAGACGCGTCCGACACGGTCGGCGTAATTGCCGGTGCAGAGGACATGCACCTCGCCATCGCCGCCGACAGCCAGCACCTGTGGGTTGGCGCCGACATTGACGGAGACTTGCGCAGCGGTCAACGACGCGTTGGCAATCGACACGGTCCCCTGACCGTACTCAAACGTGCCGAAATCGAGACCGGAGTTGGCGATCCAGAGACGTCCGGCGTAATAGAGCAACCCCTCCGGGCTGGTTCCCACCGCGAACCGGCGCCGTTCGACACCAACCTGATAATTCACAATGGCTACCTCATTGGCCACCAAAAGCGACACGGCGCAGAGCGAATCATCGAGGACCAAGACGTCCCAGGGATTATCGCCGCTGGGGAAGGCGACCGTGCGCAGCAACGTTCGGCTCGCTGCGTCGATGACCATGATATCATCGGTGCAGGAGTTGACCACCAACAGGAGGCCGTCGTGGGCACGGACGCGGTTTGGGCATCCTCCCAGCGGCATCCAGTTGGCCACCAGCGAATCGCCGGCACGGTCGATCAAGGTCAGTGTTTCGCCGAGGCCGTTGATGACATAAAGCCGATCCAGATCGTCGACGGCCCGGGCTTCGGAGCCGCGCAGAGTCAGTCCGAGGATGATGCTCCAAACCAGGAGCAGACTTGTGGCGGTGCGCATACGGTCGCTCTCCTTTACTCCAACCCCACTGTCAGGGACAGCGTCAGCGCGCGGGCCGGCGATGGGTATCCCTGCAACAGTTCGATGGGTTCATTGGTCAAGTTTTCGCCACGCAGGGCGATCGTCAGATCCGGCCGCCCGCGACGGATGGCGCAACGGATGGCGGCATCGACTCGTCGATAGGCCGGCTGCGACTTGGTGTTGGCGCGCAGCGTGTAACGCGGCCCGACCCAATGCGCGGCGGCGTGGACACCCCAACGCCCCAGTTGCGCATCGCCGATCAGGTCATGAGTGTGACGCGGCATGAAGACCAGTGTCCGGCCCTGGTAATTGAATTCACCGGAGGCGTCGGTGCCGGCGGTGAAGATGTGGGTGTAGTCCAGCGTGACTCGGCCGTCCCAGGCCGTGGCCGCGAGATGGTCCTCACGGCCGATGACGCGCGCGCCGGCAAGGTTGACCGGTTGATAACGCGGCGGCGCGCCGCGCAGGTCCCAGACGATGATATCGGTGACATCGCGTTCGAAATAGCGTACGTCGGCATGCAGGCACCGGAAACGTCCCCGCGCCGACAGGTCCCACTCGACCGCGCGTTCGGGACGCAGATCCGGGTTGCCCTGCGTGTAGTAATCGCTTTTCCAGAACGCCGACAAGAGCAGCGGACGGCGGAACGAATGCCCCCAGCCCGCGCCTAAGTGCAGCCCGTCGAGCAGACGCCAACTGACGTCGGCGCGCGGCGACCAGCCAGGACGGTTGTCGGCATCGGCATCGACCGCCACGCCGCCGGAGACAGACCACGCGCCCAATGTGCGTCGCCAGCGGGCGCGCAACGCATACTCCGCGCGCGATTGTGCGCCGAAGGCGAGCGCCGGACGTTGGTGATCATCGCCGCGAAGATCGCGCCTCCGGCTCTCCCCTTCCAGCGTCAGGGTCCCGCGCAACCAGTCGAACTCGCCGCCGACACGGGCCCCGAGGTAATGCTCCCGTATATATGTATGGAATGGCACACGTTCCGCCGTGGCGTTGTAGTATTCGCTGGTGAACTCATACCAACCGGCGACTGCCAGCGCAGCCTGGGAGCCGACCGCCCATGCTTGGCTGGTCTGGACACGGGCATTCTTATTGGTCGCAGCCGCCGAGGTGAGCGGGCGTTCGATGGTTCCCGGCGCGCCGCGCTCGATGCGCGAGCCATAACCGAGCAGCTCCAACGTTGGCCGCGTGGACTGTGTGAGTCGCGCAAACATCCGCCCCTCGTTCCGGCCGGCGTTGCGTCGCGTGGCCGAGGCGCCGGTGGCGGCGTCGATGTAGCGGTAGCGGTCATCGCGACGGCCATATTCGCCGCCGGCGGACAGATGCAGCGAGCCGGATCGCATGGTGGCGTTTGTCTCCTGCTCGAAGGCGCCCCACGGCCCGGCCTGCGAAGAAACGGTCAATTGCCGCGGCGATGGCGGCGGCGCGGTGATCAAATTGATCGCGCCGCCCATGGCCGCATCGCCGCCGATCAGACTCTGGCTGCCGGGACGGACCTCGATCGCGGTGATGGCCGCTTTCGGAATCGCCTCCAAGTCGACCGCGCCATCGGCGCCGCCCGACAGGGGCAGGCCATCGAGCAGGACCGCCACACGGCTGGCCGGCTCGCCGCCCAGCGAGATGCGCGTGCCGCCGGGCGCATCGGCACTGCCGTAGACACGAATGCCGGGCACCGTAGCCAGCACATCGGCGAGGGTCTTGCCCGCATACCGCCCTCCATGCAGTTCGATACGACGGATTGACGCGGACGCGACGGCAGGAGCGGTGGATCTTAGTCCCTGGATGTGCACCGGATCGGGCTGCAGTTCGATGTGCAAGTTGCGCGCCAGTCCCTCGTCGATCCGGACCTGTTCGATGCGCCGCGCATGGTATCCGGCGCGTTCAACGATCAATGTCCAAGCGCCATAGGGCACCGCGCGCAGGGTAAAGCCGCCGTCGGCCTGCGAATGGGCCGTCAGCGCCGTGCCTTCGACATGGATCGTCGCCTGATCAACCGGGGCCAGCGTGGCCGCGTCGACCACGACGCCGGAAATCACGATGTCGGATTGTGTCCACCCCGACGCCGGCGAGAGCAAGAGCGCCAGAGTGGCAACACGGCAGACAAAACGGGAGAACCCGGGCATCGACCTCCACCTCCCCTCGGAGTGGCGGGCTGGACGGCGCCGTGGTGGGGGTCGGAAAGAAAAACCCGGCCGGGAATCAGGCCGGGTGATGATGGCATGGCCGGGTCGTGGGACCCGTCCCTGTCACCCGCTCCCTCCCGCGAAGGCGTCGTTGGTGATCTGACACGTTCGGCCCGGTGTTCTGACTTGCGGCTTCGCGCCTTCGACGGCGCCTTCCCGGATGCAATCCAGTGGCTTCGATGCCGTCGTTGTAGCCGCTTACAGCAGCGGGGCTGTGGCGGATTTGCACCGCCTTCCCGGTCGATCGCCATCGGGCGATCTCCGAACGCCGGCGCCAAGATGCAAAATTCGCGCGGGACTTGTCAAGTCGAATCGAATTGTCGTATCTTCTATCCGCATTCACGAGGCACCCACGCGCGCTGAAGGACGATCAGTACAACCGCGGCTTTACGGTTGCCGAAGACGATTCAACTCACTTACATTCGGAGAGTCATCTTGAAGATCGCCAGCGACCAACGGACTGCAGTCATGGCGCCGCCGAAGAAGAAATCCCGTCCGCTCAAGCCGGGGCTGGTCGTGTTCACCGACCTCGACGGCACGCTTCTGGACTTCCACAGCTACTCGTACGAGGCCGCCCAGGCGGGTCTGCGCGAACTCAAGCGGCTCAATGTGCCGCTGGTGCTGGTCTCGTCGAAGACACGCTACGAGATCGTGCACCTGCGCAAACTGCTGGGGCTGGACACCCCGTTTATCTGCGAGAACGGCTCGGCCATTTTCTGGCCCAAGGCGGGTGTGCCCGAAAAGCCGCGCGGCGCCAAGGAGAAGGACGGTTTCTGGGTGCGCGAGTTCGGCGTCCCCTACACCGAGGTCCGCAAGCAATTGGTCACCTACCGCGAAGCGACCAAGGTCCACTGCGAGGGATTCGGCGACTGGAACCTCGAGACCATCTCCGCGATGTCGGGCGTGCCGCACGGGATGGTGGCGCTGGCCAAAAAGCGCGAGTATTCCGAGCCGTTCATCTTCCGCCCGACGCCGTCGGAGGCGGCCCTGCAGAATCATCTGAAGAACCTGAGCAAGAACGGATTTGCGATCATCGAAGGCGGGCGGTTCTACCATCTGATCGGCGAGGACGCCGACAAGGGCAAAGCGGTCGCCGAGTTGATCAAGTGGTACAACGCGGTCGAGCCGGTCAAGCCGCGCACGCTGGCCTTCGGCGACGCGCCCAGCGACTGGCCGATGATGAACGTCTGCGACATCGCCGTGGCGGTCAAACGTCCCGATGGCAAGTACCACCCCTTCCTGCGCGAGCACAAAGGCATCCGCCTCGCCGGCGCCCCCGGCCCCGAGGGCTTCAACCGGATGGTCCTGCGGCTTTTGAAGCAATTAATCTAAACGCAACCAGATTGGACGGGCGGAGCCGGTCGGCGAGACTGGCTCCGCCCTTTCCTGTCGCTCGTCACTCGCTTTTCGGCGAGCCGTCGATGTCGATCATGCGACCGCCGCCGGGGTAGGGGGCGCTTTTCGCTTTCTTGATGCGTACGAGAGCGTGGGTGACATCGCGGATGCGTTCGGCCGCTTCCTGCACCTTGGTCAGACGGGCGAGGGTGTCGGGGTCCAACGACGGGGACTTGCGCATGAGCAGCTGCACGTTGCCGAGCACGGCCATGAGCGGATTGTTGATCTCGTGGTTGAGGGCGGCGCCGGTTTCGATGACCGCCTCGGTGCGGACGTTGTCGAGTCGCTGCGCATCGAGGGCCGCCTCGGGTTGCGACCAGGCCGGACCGCCGCGTCCGATCAGCACCATCATCGAAGCGAGATAGCTGACAAACTCCTCCTCGACCGCCAGACTGCGCTCACCGTAGGCGATCCCGGTGATGACGCCGATTACGGTGTCATTGGCGCGCAAGGGATACGAGAAAATGCCGGCGGGGGCCTCCAGATCCAGCGTCATGAACAGCGACTTAACCGACCAGGTTTTGCGCAGTTGGCCCAGCAGCGTCTGCTCAAGTTGCTCGATCTGACGCACCGCCGCGGGATCGCCGACCTGGGCGTGGGCAAGGTCGGCGCCCTCCGGCCCGAAGATGCGCGCCGCGCCGGCGGCCAGTCCGACCGTGGTCACCGCGTCGGCGAGGGCCTGCCGCAAAAGCGCCTGCGGATCTTCGCCACGCGCGGCAGCCAGCGCCAACTGGCCCAGGATGCGGTAGCGGTGTTCAACGGTGTCTGGCATGTCGCTCATCGGGCAGACCTCTCCCAAGGGAGACAAAACTCCCCGCGCGATGAAAGCGCAAACTCGGTGCCGCCGTTGAAGATTGCCCGAAGCGAGTCGCCTAAAGTAATGCCTGCGACAATTGTCGCAACCAATGCGCCTGCAAGCACTTGCAAGATCGGCGGATTGATCCTTTGAGACCAATCGGACCTATTAGGTACGAAGCGGTGTTTTGGTGTGAACCAGGGTGCACAGTTGGCGCAGTTCAGACAGGGCAACTTACTGATTGACGACGCCGACCAGCCGGGGTAGATAGGGCGCTTCCCAGCGGCCCGCATGCGGGCGGGACAACACGATTTGATGGAACTGCATCCGACCATTGTCCACTTCCCCATCGCGCTTGTAATGGTAGTGATGCTCCTGGACATCGGACGTTGGATATTCGACCGCGAGAATCTGTTGCGCGCCGGGTTCTGGGCCGGCAGCACGCCGCTTCTGATCCTCGCGCTCTGCGGCGCGCTGGCGGCGGTGGCCAGCGGACTGGCGGCCGAACCGGAAAACACCGGCGGGGTGGTTCATGATCTGCTCGCGGCGCATGAGATCATGGCCTTTGTCAGCACCGGGCTCCTGGCGACCTTGACCTTCTGGCGGGTGGGCCTGCGGGGAGCATTTCCGCGCAAGGCGGGGTTCCTCTATTTGTTTCTGGTACTGGCGGCGGCGGTGGTGGTCGGTTATGGCGCCTATTTCGGGGGCCAGATGGTGTATTCGCACGGTGTGGGTGTCGACGCGGTGAATTAGCGCCAACGCCGGCGCCTCCGATTGCGTTTAGTGAGTTTCCATGATGAATGACGACTACGACCAGAGTTTTGCCGCCGGCGATTCCTGCATCGACAAGCCGGCCTGCGAGTGCGGCGTCTTCGGCATCTTCGGCCATCGCAAGCCGGCCGAGATGGCCTACTTCGGCCTCTACTCGCTGCAACACCGCGGCCAGGAGTCGGCCGGCATTGCCGTCAGCAACGGCGAGACGGTCACGGTGCGCAAGGGCATGGGCGAGATCGCCGATGTCTTCCCCGATCGTGAGGCGCTGGCCGGTCTCTCAGGGTTCGCCGCCATCGGCCACAACCGCTATTCGACCACCGGATCCTCCTCGTTGACCAACGCCCAGCCGCTCCTGATGAAGTTCAAGTTCCGCCACATGGCCGCCGGGCACAACGGCAACATCACCAACGCCGGCGAGCTGAAGTCGCGGCTTGAAAAGGAAGGCGCGATCTTCACCTCGTCGTCCGACTCGGAGCTGGTGCTGCACCTGTACGCCCGTTCGAAGAAGCGCGACACGGTCGCGCGCGTCGCCGACGCGCTGTCGCACTTCGAGGGCGCCTTCTGCTTTGTCATCCTCACACCCGATGAGCTGATCGCGGCGCGCGATCCCTGGGGGTTCCGTCCCTTGTCCCTGGGTAAGCTGAACGGGTCGTATGTGGTGGCCTCGGAGACCTGCGCCTTCGACATCATCGGCGCGCGCTACATCCGCGACATCGCGCCGGGCGAGATTCTCGCGATTTCCAAAAAGGGCCTGACGACCCGCCAGCTGCCGCGCAGCGAGCGCCGCGCGCACTGCATCTTCGAGTACATCTATTTCGCCCGCCCCGATTCGATGATCTTCGGCGAGAATGTCGACAAGGTGCGGCGCCGCCTCGGCCGCCAGCTGGCCATCGAGCGTCCGGCCGATGCCGACATCGTGATCTCAGTCCCCGACTCGTCGAACACCGCCGCCATCGGCTACGCCGAGGAGTCGGGCCTCAAGCTGGAGTTGGGCCTGATCCGCAACCACTATGTCGGACGCACCTTCATCCTGCCCGATCAGAAACTGCGCGACCTGGACGTGAAGATCAAATTCAACCCGGTGCGCGGCGTGCTGCAGAACAAGCGGGTGGTGATGGTCGATGATTCGATCGTGCGCGGCACCACCGCGCGCAAGCTGGTGCGAATGGTGCGTGCCGCCGGCGCGCGCGAAGTGCACTTCCGCGTCGCCTCCCCCCCGATCATTTCCCCCTGCTTCTACGGCATCGACATGCCCACCAAAGGGGAGTTGATCGCCTCGACGCGCACGGTCGAACAGATCCGCGCCTACCTCGGCGTCGACTCGCTTGGTTACCTGTCGCTGGAGGGCATGCTGTCGCTATCCAGCCATCCCCAAAACGCCTTCTGCACCGCCTGCTTCTCCGGGCATTACCCGACGCGGATTAACCGACATTCGGGCAAACTGGCGCTCGGCTGAGGTCGGCGCCGTCGGGCGCGCCCGTTTATGCCACGAGGGCGGCGGGGCCGCCCTCGGAGGGATGCGTAAGATTCGTGAAGCGGCGCCGGACGCACACTCCGGCGCTGGCAGGGATCTGGCGGTCAGTGCAGCACGGTTACTTCACGCGCGACGACAATTCCTCAAGCGTTTGCTTCTCGTAGTAGGTAAACATCATCCGGCGCCCCTCCAGGATCACGTCGCGGACCGCGCAGTCGCCCCTCTTTGAGCAAGGCGAACCGTTGGAAACGCATTTGATCGGGTCGGTGTCTCCCTGGATGGCGTTGAGAATCTCGGCGATGCTGACCTTCTTCGGCGCCTTGACCAGCGAGAAGCCGCCACGCACGCCGCGGTGCGACTTGAGAATGCCGGCGCGGGTCATGCTTTGAAAGATCTTCGCCAGAAACTTGTCGGGGATGTTCTGCGCCTGCGAGATCTCGGTCAGCGACACGACAGTGCCCCGCGGCTGTTTGGCCAGATGCACGGCGCCAAACAATCCGTACTCCTCGGCTTTGGTGAACTGCATGCGGTGCCCCTTTCCTCCGTAGAGCGAATGTGTTCCCAGCAATCGACTCGTGGATACGCCGTCGCGTCCACTCACAACAACGTTACGGAATCCCGGCGCAAACAGTAACAATTGCGCTCCGCTTTATGACAGAACGGGGCTGTTTAGCTACCCTTTTTGACAGCGACGCCGGAGAAGGCGACAAAAACGGTCATATATGCCGCCTTCGGATCAAATGGCGCCATCATGCCGAATGCGTTGTCGCCACCCGCACCGCGAGCGCGCAACGAAGGCGGACCGCCGCCGGTGAGGGATTGCGCCGACACAGACGGGGAATCAGCCGTCGTTGAAGTCATGATTTATTTCCGCGTGCCATCCCCACCCTCCCGACGGCCCCGGCTTATTCATTGCCCGACAGCAGGATGAGGCGCGCTCCCGAATACATCATCATCCGGCATCCGGTTTACGGCGTTCGGTTGTAGAACCGTGCAAATGAGACGGCGACTCAACGCCGCCGGCGCGCACAATTCTGTCCGGGCCCGCAGGCGAAGTCGGCATGGCCCAATTGTCGCGCGGTTCAAACGACGGGCGGAAGACTCGCCTCGGGAGAGACAACGTGTCCCTGGCCCGAACACACGAGTCCACCTCTTCGCCTTCGCCGGCGTTGGCGCCTTGGCGTCATTCGGCGGCGACGGCCGTTGCACTGTTGTTGGCGCTGGGCGCGGCGGCGGCGGGATTTGCCTTGTGGCCGCGGTCATCGGAGCCGCCCGAGTCGGTGTCGTACACATTCGACGATCAAACGGCGGCGTATACCGCCGATGCGGCGGCCGCGTATGCCCTCGAGGCATTCCGCGCCGCAATTGATTCCGCCCGGCCGGCGTTGGCCCTGGCCGGCGGCGATTCGCAATGGCCGGCAGCGCATGCGATAACCTATGAGATTCTGCCGGCCGGTGGCGCGTCGCGGCGGCGCTTGACCGCCGGCCCCTGCGAGGAACTGATGGCCACCGTGCGCCGCTATGACGTCCTGGCGCGGCTGCCGGGCGCCACGGCCGCCACCGTGCGCATTCCGCTCGATCATGCCCTGGTGCCGTTGTTTCACTTCGCGGTCTTCTATGATGATGTGCTCGAACTTCACCCCGGCACGGCCTTGTCAATCAACGGCCGTGTGCACACCAACGCCGACATGTATCTCGATGCCTTCACCGGGCTGAATCTCGAATCATTCTGCACCGCCGCCGGACGGATTCTGCATGGCAAGCATCCGGCGTCACGCGAGGAAAACTATGATGGCCCGGTGCAGATCCGCGACCGGGGCGGCCTCTATCGGTCGATGGCGCTGGCCGACGGTGTGTGGCTGGATCATCGTCATCCGGATTGGCGGGCGGCAGCATTGACACGTTGGGGCGGTCGGGTACAGGATTCGGCGCATGGTGTCACACGCCTGACGCTGGCCCTGGCCGGCGGCGGCGCTCCGCGCGACATCATCCGTCCCGCCGCAAACGGCAATATCGACTCCTACGAATTGAAAGCCGGGCTGAAGATCATCGACGGCGCCGCCTTCCACCGGCGCGAGGACGCCTGGGTCGATGTCACCGCGCAATTGGAAGCGGCCGGCGTACTGCGCCGCGCGCAGTTTTACGACGCCCGCGAGAAGCGGCGTGTCGCGGCGCTTGAAATCGACATCGCCCGACTCAATGCCGGCTCCTGCCGGCCGGCCAACGGCATCGTCTACATCCACGATGGGCGGCGCGGACCCGACCTGCGGGCGGCGCGTCTCGTCAATGGCACGCATCTGGCCGCACCGCTGACGGTGGCCAGCGACAACCCGGTCTACACCCGGGGCGATTACAATGTCATTGATCCGCAACCGGCCGCAATCATCGCCGACGCATACACGGTGCTCTCCAATGGCTGGCAGGACAAGCATTCCGCCAAGAGTCTCGAGTATCGCGACGCCGCCGGAACCACCTGCAACGTCTCGATCATCGCCGGGCATGTGCCGACACGCGCCGGGGTGATGTCGGGTGGAGTCCACAATCTGACGCGCTTTCTGGAGAATTGGGCTGGCCGCACCTTCCACTGGCGCGGCGCGATGGCGCAACTGTGGGAGTCGGAATACGCCACGGGCCCATGGAGCGACGCCGACGGCACCTACAGCCCGCCGGCGCGCGACTGGTCGTATGACGACAACCTGCTCGATCCGGCAAAGCTGCCGCCGGGGACGCCGTTGCTCAACGCGATCATTTGGCGCGCGCCGGAATCGCTGGCCGGCCAGCCGCCGCGCTCGCGGTAGAAGCGCCAACGCCCTCCGACCGCATCTCCATCCGCATTTCCGACAATGGGCATGATCCCATACCTCCGCCCGATGCAGCCACTGCTTGGCATCACGGACCTCGGCGCGTCCCGACGGCACTGCGCGTAAGACGCTGTCACCCGGCGGATTATGGGTTCGTCACGGAATGCGGACTCTTGGCACGGCATTGGCTTATGTCAGCGGCAAGACGGACTCTGAAGCGACGGAAGGCGGATGATATGCTGGGTCGATTGCGCAAGATTGGATCGAATCAAAAGGGGCTCTCCCTCATCGAAGTGCTTGCGGCCATGGTCGTGTTGACCCTCGGCATTCTGGGGTTGGCGCCGCTGATGGCAATCTCGGTGCGCGGCAGCGTGCACAGCGAAAACATCACCAGCGTGGTGGCCGCGGCGCAGGAGATGATCGAGCAGAAAATCGGCGCCGTCGGGTTTCCGACCATCCCCTTTGTGCAAACCAGCACCTTCGATGGCGGTAAGTACACGGTGACGACGCGGATCACCGACAAGACGGTGACGTCGTCGATTCCGGCGCATGTCTACAAGGTGGACGCGACCGTCAACTGGACCGACGCGTCGGGGCTGGCGCGCACGCTCACTTTCACCACGTACACGACCAAGAACTGAGGACCGCCGTGAGAACGATCAGACACTATTGGCAGTCGGAACGGGGCATGACGCTGATTGAACTTCTGATCGCGTGCTTCCTGACGTTTCTGGTGGCGGGCGCGGCGATGGAGTTCTACATCTCGCAGCACAAGACCTGGCTGGTGGAAAACGACGTCGCCGCGGTCCAGCAGAATGTGCGGGCGTCGCTGGACGAGATCGCCGGGGCGCTACGCATGGGCGGCTACCAGTTGAAAAGCCACCCGGCCTACACGCTCGGCGCCGATTCGCTGACGATCTACCAGCGCGACGACGCCACCGCTGAGGTCGACACGACGCTGTACTTCGTGGCCACCGACGACCAGGCGCAGACCAATCTGTACCGTCAATTCAAGGGCGAAACGCCCGAAGTCCTCGCGGAGAATGTGGAATCGTTCGCGCTGACACGGTTGGGGCCGAATCTGATCGACATCTCGCTGACCGCGCGCGCCCCCAAGCCCGACAGCGCCCTGATCGCCGGCGACGGGTATCGCCGCCGCACGTTCGAGACGCAGGTCCGTCTGCGCAACTTATAGCCGGGCATGATCGAAGGAGGCAATATGAATGACAGGCGCAACGAACGCGGCGCCGCCATGTTGATCGCGCTGGCCGTGATGATGATGATCTCGCTTCTGGGGATCTCGGCGGTGCAGATGTCCAGCACCGACATGGCGATCTCCGAGAACTTCCAGCAGGACACGCGGTCCTTCTACCTGGCCGAGGCGGGTGTGGAGCACGCCTACGGCATCATCCGCGACACGTCGACCTGGCGCACCGGCCTGTCCAATGTGGCCTTCGCCGGCGGCCAATACAACGTGACCGTTATTGACAAGACGGTTCAGGCCAGCTTGGGCGACACGTTGGTGCTGCGCTCGATCGCGACACGGTCCGGCGCGCAGACGGGCGTCGAGGTCAAGCTGGCGCCGGCGCGCCCCTTCCGCTGGGCGGCCTTCGCCGACGACCACATGGACCTGCTGGGCGGCACCTACACCGATTCGTATGATTCCGATTCGGGCAGCTACGCGGCCACCAAGCGGCTCACCGACGGCGACGTGGGCAGTAATGGCTACGTTGACATCAATGGCGACGCCGAGATCAACGGCGATGCCGGCTCGGCTTCGGCGGGAGAATTGTCGATCGACGGATCGGCCTATGTGGGCGGCGACACGACCACCACGGCGCCGATGCAGGTGTTTGATCCGGTGTCGGTCGCTGACATCAACTATGCCAAGGCCAACAATAGCGCGCCGGCCGGACTCTCCGGCTCGTACAACTACAACAGCGGCAGCAAAGCCCTGCGCGTCAACCCGGGCAACACGCTCACCCTGGCCGATGGCATCTATTACTTCTCCAGCATGGACATTCAGGGCAACATCGTCATAGCCTCCGGGGCCACCGCGAAGATCTACATCGACGGCAACATCACGATGAACTCACAGGCGCGCGTCAACATCACCGGCAAACCGATCCAATGCCAGATTTACAGCCGCGGCGCGGAAATCCGCATCAACGGCGGCGCCGAGGTCTCGTCGGTTGTCTACGCCCCCGACACCGAAATCCGGCTGATCGGCGGTTCCGATCTCTACGGCGCCTACGTCGGCAATGTGGCCCAGGACAACGGCGGTTCGAACTTCCATTACGATCGCTCGTTGCGTGATTGGGAACTGAAGAAGCATTACGCCAAAGTGGCATGGCGCGAGATCTGACCGGCGCAGGCCCGCACCGCCGGAAACCGATGCCTGCAATCCTCGCCCTCCCCTTCCACCGGGGAGGGCGAGTCTGTTTTCTCTCAGCGACCGAGGAGTTCCGGGAGGCCAAGAAGCGAATCGATGACCGTATCAGGGGCGATTGACCCGCGCGCTTCGTCGCCGGGACGGTACTTGCCGGTGCGCACCAACACCCCACGGATGCCCAGCGCCTGCGCCCCGCCGATGTCATTGACCGGATCATCGCCGATCATGATGCAGTCGGTTGGCGTGACGTTCAACTCACGCATCGCCATCTCGAAGATGAGCGGCGCGGGTTTGCCGATGATCGTCGCCGGTTTGCCCGTCGTGTACTCCAGACCGGCCACAAACAGCCCCAGATCGACTTTCAACCCCTCCGGCACCTGCCAGTAGCGGCCCTTGTGCATGGCGATCAGCTCGGCGCCGGCCATGATCTGATTGAACAACGAGTTGAGCAGCGCGTAACTGACCTGGTCTTCGATGTCGCCGAGCACGATCAGGTCGGGCCGGTCGTCGCAGTCGGTGAATGCGGCGAACTCCCCGCGGGCGTCGGCGGTCATGACAAAACGACAGCGCACGCCGGGACGTGCGCGCAGGTACAACGCGCCGGCGTACGGCGCGGTGATCAGATCGCCGGGCGCAAGCGGCAACCCCAGACGGCGCAGCTTCTCGGTCAGCGAGGCGCGCGACCGGGTGGTGGTGTTGGTGATAATGCGAAACGGGATGCCGCGCTCGCGCAGGAACGCCAGCGTCGCGACCGCGCCGGGCAGCAGCCGGTCGCCAACATGGAAGACGCCGTCCAGATCAAACAGCGCGGCGCGCACCGTTCCGAGGCGGCCGTGGGCGGCCATCAGCGCCGTTTCCCGCCCTTCGGCTTCGCGGGGCGCAGCGCGGTCAGTTTGGACTCACGCAACAGGTCAATCACAAGACGGGCGCCGAAGCCGGATGCGCCCTTGGGGCAGTAGGCGTGGCCCTTGGGCTCCAAATCGACGCCGGCGATGTCGATGTGCAGCCACGGGTAGCTGCCGGCGAACTTGCGCAGGAATCCGGCGGCGATACAGGCGCCGCCGTCACGGCCGGCCGAGTTGCGCATGTCGGCCACCACGGTCGCCAGCTTCTCGTCATAGTCGGCATGCATCGGCATGCGCCACACCCGCTCGCCCGATTTGGCGGCCGCGGCCTGGGCCGCACGCGCCAGGGCGTCGGCGTCGGTAAAGATGCCGCAGTAGACATCGCCAAGCGCGACTTTGATCGCGCCGGTGAGCGTGGCGATATCAACGATCACCGCCGGATCGAAACGCTGGGCATACGTCAGCGCGTCAGCGAGAATGAGACGGCCTTCGGCGTCGGTCGAGTTGATCTCGATCGTCTGGCCGGAGAGCGAGCGCAGGATGTCGCCGGGCCGGTACGCCTGCCCGGAAGGCATGTTCTCCACCAGCGGAGTCAGCGTGACGATATTCAGCGGCAGTTTCATCTTCGCGGCGGCGCAGGTGGCGGCCAGCATCACGGCCGAGCCGGCCATGTCGCCGCGCATCTCCCACATGTCCTGCCAGGGCTTGATGGAAATGCCGCCGGTGTCGAAGGTCACGCCCTTGCCGATCAGGGCGACATCGATCTGTTTGGAACGGCGCTTGTTGCCGAAGTAGTTGGCGATCAGGAAGCGCGGCTCGTTGGCCGATCCCATCCCCACCGCCATCACGCACCCCATCCTGGCGCGCTCGATCTCGCGCGGGCCGAGGACCTGGAGTTTGACCTTCGCCTCATGGCACCAGCCGGCGGCCACTTCGGAATAGGTCTTGGGGTTGAGGTCGTTGGCCGGAGTGTTGACCATGTCACGGACACGGCCGACCGCTTCGACGATGACCGATCCGCTGTCGATGCCTTTTTCCGCGGCGCGTCGGCGCGCGGCCGAGGGGTCGAAGAATGTGAGCGCCGCGATGGTCGGGGGAATCTTGTCCCGGGTGGTCTCGGAGCGGTACCGATCGAAGCGGTAGTTGGCGAGGCCGGCGCCGACAGTCGCCGCTTCGGCAGCGGCGGCGGCATCGGCCCCGGGCGGCAGCGGCGCGGCGACCTTGGCGAACTTGTGCTGGCGCGCCGCGGTGACCAGCGCGCCATAAGTGCGGCGCAATAACTCGCTGCCGGCGACACCGTCGCCCGTGCCGACGAGTATGGCCTGCCCCGGCGCGCTGTGAACCACGAGCGTGGCGCCGATCTTACCGGTGAAGGACGGCGACGCGGCGGCTTTCTCCAGCGCCGCGCGCAGATCATAGGGCAGCTCGCGAACCCAAGCCGGCAGCTTTCCCTTCGGCGGCAGGAAGACCGCCAGCAGATGGTCGGACAGCAGTTCCGACGGACGTGCGGCGGAACAGAGAATTGGCAGTGACATCGGACTCCTCCTCAGGTTGAGACCGCCGGTCGCGGCGGCACCGGATTGGCGCGCAAAAGGGCAGTCCAACTGCCCAGCCCATAGATGACATGGTGAATGAAAAACAAGGCCGGCAACACCGGGACAGCCCAGGGCAGGCGCGATGGCAATGCCACCGTCAGCGCCGAGACAATCGCCATCGCGGCATAGAGACCCGCCAGCGACAGCAGAATCCACCCGGCCGCACTCAGTCCGGCGAACCAAAGCATAGCTAGGAGCGTCCCCGCTCCGACCATGGCCATGGGCGCAAAATGCCACCAGTGATGCCCGCCGCGTCCGCGGCGATGCCCCCAAAGACTCCAAGCCCCGTTAAGGAAGGCACGACGCCAGAGACCGGAGAACGTGAACGGCGCCAGATAGGTCGCTTCGGCATCGACCCGCCAGAACTCCACGCCCTGCTGGCGCAAACGGCCGAAGAGATCGTTGTCCTGATTGCGCGCCAGTGATTCATCCAGCCCGCCCATTTCAACGAGCATCTGACGGTCAAACAGGGCGAAGGTCACCGAGTCGCTCGGGCCGGGTTTTCGCCCGAACCGCAGCGGCGAAACGCCGGTGCCGAAGCGCGAGGACAAAAGCAGCGCGTTGAGACCTCCGCGCCAACCCTGGCCATGGACCTCGAGGCGTCCCCCGCAAACACGGCGGGGGCGTTCGGCATAGGCCGCGGCCACCGCCGACACATAGTTCGGGGACAGGAGGCAATGGCCGGACAACCACAGGATCGCGTCGGCGTCGGTCCATCGCAGGGCCAGATTGATCGCCGCCGGGGTCGTGCGTCCGGGGTTGTCCAGCAGGTGGACCGGGCGGCCGCGGTGCGCCGCGACGATCTCGCGCGTGCCGTCGCTGGAGCCGCCGTCGAGCACGAGGATCTCGGTCAACTCCGCCGGGTAGTCCTGCGCGGCCAGCGCGGCCAGTGTCTGGGGCAATGTCGACGCCTCGTTGAGCGTCGGGATGACCACGGCGATGCGTGGCAAGGCGGGCACAGACGGCATGGCGGCGGGGATCGGAGCGGCGGCGGGCGTTCTGTCCATTTGCCGAGAGTACCCCCGACAGGAATCGAACCTGTATCACCAGCTCCGGAGGCTGGTGCGTTATCCATTACACCACGGGGGCAGGCCGGCCGCGCGGGCCGGAGGGCACCCAATCAGCGCGGCTGAAAACACACATTATCACCTTCGGGCAACCTGTTCAACCTCATTTTTTTGTGCCGCCCGCGGCTCCGAATTGGGTTGCGCCGGCCGATAGAGCATGATAGACTTCGGCATTGACACAGGGGGCCGCCTATGTGGGTCGTTCGCATAATTCTACTCTTGATCGTCCTGGCGGTTGTCATTGGGTTTTCCGTCTACAACTCCGGCCCGCGCATCCCCGCCGTGGACCTGATCTGGCACCAGTACTATGACGTCCCGATGGTGGTGGTGGTCTACTGGTCGATGCTGGCCGGGATGGTGGTGGCGGCGATCCTCGGCATGACCTATGTCTTTCGTCTGCACGCCGACCTGCGCGCCGAGCGTCGCGCCCGCAAGCGGCTGGAGGCGGAGATGGCCAGCTACCGCAACCGCACGATCGAAGAGCTGGATGAGATATAGCCCGGACAGGGAGTGTCCGTGCCGGTGACTTAAGACCGAGGGCGCGTTATGGACTTTACCGGATTCGGCTGGACCGTGTTTTGGATCTTCGCGATCGGGGCGGCGTTGTTTGCCTACGCCTGGACCCGCAGCTCGCGCCGTCGGACCAGCCAGGCGCCCAAGCTCTACATGGAGGCGCTGCGGGCGCTGGTCGATGGCGACGATCACACCGCCTTCGAGCGCCTGAAGATGACCGCCAACGAGGATTCCAGCAACATCGACGCCTACCTCAAGCTGGGCGACCTGCTGCGCAAACGCGGCAAGTTCGACCGCGCGATCCGTGTGCATGAAGAGTTGACGCTGCGTCTGGGGCTCTCCAAGTCGGCGCAGATCGCCGTGCACAAGGCGCTGGCGCAGGACTACCTCGCCGCCGCCAACCATCAGCTCGCCGAAAGCTCGCTTTTGAAGATCCTCGAGCTTGACAAGGAGCACCTCTGGGCGGCGACGCAGCTGGTCTCGCTCTATGAATCCACCGGGCGGTTCGACGAGGCCTACGAGGCGCGCAAGACGGCGCTGAAGATTTCGGGACAAAAGGACGGGCAATCGCTGGCGCTCTACAAGACGCTGGCCGGGACCAAGCTCGCCGCGCAGGGCAAAAAGCACGAGGCCCGCGTCGAATACAAGGAAGCGCTTTCCCACGATCCCAACTGCATCCCCGCCCTGCTCTACCTCGGCGACGCCTATTGGGAAGATGGCCGTGCCGATGAGGCGGTCGAGTGGTGGACGCGTCTGGCCAGCGCCCACACCGACGCGGCGCATCTGGTCTTCGGACGTCTTGAGCGCGCCTATTTTGAATTGGGGCAGTACGGCGAGATCACCAAGTTCTATGACCGGATTCTCGAGAAGAATCCCAACAACACCGCCGCGTTGATCGGCCTGGCCGATTTGGCGCGCAAGAAGGGCGAATACGACCGCGCCATTCAGCAGTACCGTCACGTGATGGAAATCGATTCCGACAACGTGGCGGCGCGCGCCGGGATCATCAGCGCCCTGGCGCGGATGAACCGCTGGCCGCAGGTGGCCAACGAGGTCGAGCACCTGCTCGATGCCGCCGCCTTCTCGGAAACCGATTACATCTGCTCCAAATGCGGCAATCGCGAGCACGAGGCGACCTGGTACTGCGCCAAGTGCAAAGGCGTCGGCACCTTCCGCCTCTGGAGCACCTCTTCGCAATCAGCAACCACGAAAGTGTAATCCGTATCGGAGCATATGCCATCGCCAATCGGGGGCCCAAAAGCGGCCCTCAATTGGCGATGGCAGGTCAGACAGGAATATCCGACCCCTGTTCATCAAGTAATCCGTCATTCCATACCGGTCGCGGCGCTCTTGGCCGCGACCGGGTTGGAATCTTTGTGTTGAGGAGGACGGACATTCCTGTCTGTCCTTAGCATCGTGAGGTGGGTCCGCTTTCAGGACCCGCCGAACGAGGCGATAGCCGGGGCGGGGCGGAGAGAGTTACGCGCGGCAGAACTTCTTGTCGAAATCAAAGATCGGGATGCGCACGACGGTGGGGCGTCCATGCGGGCACGAGAACGGGTTTTCAGTGTGCATCAGGCGCGCAAACAGCGACTGCATCTCCTCCGGCTTGAGACGGTCCCCCGACATGACCGCCGAGCGGCAGGCGGCCGAGGCGGCCGCCGCCTTGAGCAGATCTTCGCCGCCGCGACGGGCGGTCTCGACATCTTCCAGCACACGACGAAAGAGGATGACCGGGTTTTTCACCCGCAAACCGGTGGGAACCCCTTCCAGGAGGACCGTGCGCTGGCCGAAGGCACGCACTTCGAATCCCAGCGAAGCGACCACGTCGCCGGCTTGCTCGTAAGTCTGCCATTCGCGCGGTTCAAGATCGATCGATTCCGGGAAGAGCATCCGCTGGGTCTCGGGGCGGCGCTCCAGCGCACGCCGCAGGATGGCTTCATATTGAATGCGTTCATGCGCGGTGTGCTGGTCGATCACCCAGAGCTCCTCGCCAACGACGGTCACGATGTAGAGATCGCGAAACTGCCAGAAACTGGCGACATCGGGGACGGCCTGTTCCTGCATCCGCTGGTCGCGGGTGACCACGACGCCTGTGTCTGCCTCTCCTCTCTCGGCAACTGGCGCGTGGGGCTCTGCGATGACCTCGGCCACGTGCGGCAAATCGGTCCCGATTGACGACGGAATCGCCGGAGTGTGCGCAGCGACGGGATCGACGACCGTGACCGGCGGGAAGGGCAATCGCTCGCTGGTCACCGGCGGCGTATAGGAGGGCTTCAGTTCCAGGGTCGGGGCGGTACGCGGCGAGGCGAAGATCGCCTTGTTGATGCCGTAGTAGATGAGATCGTAAACGGCGCGGTCGTGGGCGAAACGGACCTCGCGTTTGGTCGGATGCACATTGACATCGACCCGACGCGGATTGACCGCGACCGCGATCACCGCAAACGGGTACCTCCCGCGCGGGATGGTCTCGCCATAGGCATTGGTCGCCGCATGCTGCAGCGACTGCGACCAGACACGGCGTCCGTTGACATAGAGCAGAATCCGGTCCCGCGACGAGCGCGACAGCTCCGGCTTGCCGGCAAACCCGCTGACCCCGAGTTCGGCGTCGCCGGCGGCGAACGGCACCAGCAACTCGCGAATGCGCGCGCCAAAGAGGTCGGCGAGACGATCCTCCAGACGCTCCGCCGGGGCGACCTGCAACGCCGGCTTGCCATCAAGCAGGAGCGTGAAACCCACCCGGTGGTGCCAGGCGGCGAAGTCGATCACGGTCTCGATGATGCGTTTGATCTCGGTGGTCGGCGCGCGCAGGTACTCGCGCCGCGCCGGGGTGTTGTAGAACAGATGGCGCACGGTGACCGCGGTCCCGACCGGCGCCCCGATGATGCCGCTGTCGCTGCGGGTCCCGGCTTCCCAGAACATCATCGCCGCCGCCTCATCCTGACGGCGGCGCGACACGATCTCCAGATGCGCGATCGAGGCGATCGCCGCCAGCGCCTCGCCACGGAACCCGAAGGTGAGGATCGCGTCGAGGTCCTCGGCGTCGCGAATCTTCGAAGTGGCATGCCGCAGGATCGCCTGCGGCAGGTCGGCCGGGCTCATCCCGGCGCCGTTGTCAACCACCCGGATTTCCTCGGCGCCCGCCTGCTTGACGGCGATGTCGATCTGGCCGGCGCGGGCGTCGAGGGCATTTTCGACCAGTTCCTTCACCACCGAGGCGGGCCGTTCGATCACCTCCCCCGCCGCGATCTGGTCGATCAGGTGCTCGGGGAGGACGGCAATGAGGCGTTCGGCGCCGGTGGTGGTGGCCATGGGGTTCCTGGGAATGTCGCGAAGACCGTGACAATCCCGGCAAGAATCAATCGCCGCGCAGGCGTCGAGTCAACTCATCCAGCTTGTTGAGGGCTTCGATCGGAGTCATGCTGTCGGTGCGTAAACGCGTCAGTTCATCCACCGCCTGCGCC
>DATMBC010000001.1 GCA_035559435.1 bacterium | reverse complement strand
CCCGAAACTCTTGGCACCTCAGCCAGCATAATGGGTGGACAACGCAATCAAACCTATCGGCAGCCCGCAACGACCGCAGGCCACCCGTCGGGAACCAAAATAATCCTCAATCTAGCGAGTTTTTCAGCAGCCTGCTAGAGGATGAAGTCGGACTGGTTCAGGTTATGGATGCCGGTCAGCACCACGACCATGTCGGCGGTCCCGTTGCCGGTATTGTCGAAGCGGACAATGGTGTTGCCGCCGCTCACCGACCAGGTGACGCTGTTGGCGATGGTGGCGGCGGTATTGCCGCCCCACAGGAAGGCTTGATCGCCGGCCGCGCCTGAGGCGTCGATCGCCGAGAAGTCGATGAGATCCTGACCCTGCACGAAGTCGATGATCAGATCGGCAGTGGCCGTGTTCGTTGTGCTGTCGCCGGTGACGTTGAACTTGAAGATGTCGTTCCCGCTTCCGCCGGTCAGCGAATCCCTGCCCGTGCCGCCGATCAGCACGTCGTTGTCGGCACCGCCGTTGAGGATGTCGTTGCCGGCACCGCCGATGAGCCAATCGTTGCCGTTCTCGCCGTTCAGCGTGTCATTGCCGTCGCCGCCCACGAGCAGATCATTGCCGGCGCCGCCGTTCAAAGTATCGTTGCCAGTACCGCCGAAGATGAGATCATTGCCCGAGCCGCCGGTGATGATGTCGCTGACGCTGTTCTCGCCCGCGACAAAATTGTTGTCGGAGGAACCGGACAGATTCACGGCGCCGGTGTTGCGGCCGGCGGGATCGGCGCGGCTGACGAGATAATCGCCGGTGCCGAACTGGTAGCCGAAGAGCGAGCCGCCGTCGAAGTTGATCAGCTCGACGCCGGTCTGTGCGTTGGTGCCGGCATAGTGGTCGGTGAGCGTGGTCTGCTGTGCCGCGCCTCCGTTGACCGTGAACTGCAGGACAAGGTTGCCGGCCTGTGTGCCCGAGTTGGAGTCAAAGGCATTCAGCGCGGTCAGCGCGGCGCCGCCTGTGGCGATGACGAGCCGGTCCGCGGAACCGCCGTTCGCGCCCTCGACGATGCTGTCGTTGCCGTCGCCGCCGGCAATGATGTAGGTGTCGTTGCCGTTGCCGCCGACAAGCGAGTCATTGCCCGCGCCGCCGATCAGGGTGTCGTTGCCGTCGCCGCCGTTGAGCGAGTCGGTGTCGGCGCCGCCGCTCAGGAAGTCGTTGCCGCTGCCGCCCAAAAGGCCGTCGTTGCCCGCGCCGCCGAACAGGCTGTCGTTGCCGGCACCGCCGTTGAGCACGTCGTTGCCGGTACCGCCGAACAGCCAGTCGTTGCCGCCGTTGCCGGTGAGCGAGTCGTTGCCGCCGAAGCCGTACATGGCGGTGTTGACGCCTGCGGCTGCGGTGGCGGTATTGCCGCCGCCGCTGCCGAGGTAGAGGCCGACGACGCTCGCGGCATTGCCCGCGGCATCCTGCACCTGCAGCGTGCCGGAGACCGGCGCGCCCTGCTGGGCCGGCGTCAGGTTGGTCGGGCTGCCGTTGTTGATCGCCGGGCTGCCGAACGCGGCGGCGAACGGCGCCAGCAAGGACAACGGACCGCTCGGATCGCTGGCGGTGAAGGTAATCGCCGCCTCGGTGATGCCCAGGCCGCTGATCGCCGGCGGCGTATTGTCGACCGCGGTGACGATCTGGATGGCCAGCGGCGACGACACCGGGCTTGTGTTGCCGGCGGCGTCGGTCGCCTGGGCCGTAATATTGTGCGGACCGAGGGTCAGTGCAGAACTCGTAATCGTCCAGCTGCCGCCGCCACCCGCGACCGCCGAACCGACCGGCGTGCCGTCGGAGAACAGCGTGACCGTTGCGCCGGGCTCCGCCGTGCCGGTGAAGGTGGGCGTGGTGTCGGTGGTGATGTTGTCGGTGTTGGACACGCCGTCGTCGCTCGCATCCGTCATGTCGGGTTGCGACGGCGCGATGGGCGGCGTCGTGTCCACCGTAATGATGTACGGAGCGCTGGCCGGGCCTTGGTTGCCGGCGGCATCCTCGACGCGGGCGACATAAGTGTGAGTGCCCTGCGATACACCGCCGTCGATGAAGGTCCAGGTCGTGCTCGTGACCGTGGCCACGCCGACCTTGGCGCCGTCGCGATAGATCGCGACCGTCTCGTCCGCGGCAAGCGCGGCCGAGATGGTGCCGCCGATGGTGGGCGAGGTGTCGTTCGTCACCCCGCCGTTAGGTACCGGCCCATTGTCCGGCAGAACGTCGTCGTTGACCGAGGTGATCGCCGCCGTTTGCGTGGGCGCCGTCGTGTCGACGAAGATCGTCAACGCGAAGGTGCCCGACGGCGTGCCGGCGTTGCCGGCGGCATCGATGATCTGGACTGCGAAGTTCCAGGTCGCCGACGGCAGTGCAAACGGGAAGGTGATTTGCGCAAAGCCGCTGGAGATCTCGCTCGGCGTCAACGTGATCGGCAAGCCGAATGCGGATCCGTTGAGCAGAAGCTGCAACTTGTCCCCTAGGACGGCACCATTCAGCTGCACCAGGAATGTCGGTTGGGTGTCGTCCGTGGTTCCTCCGCTGAGAACCGGCAACTGCACCGGCCCAACGTCGTCGAAGGCCCACCAAATGACCGGGGCCGACGGCGCCGTCGTATCGACGGGCATGCTTGCGCCCATCGCCGAGGCCAAGCCGAGGTTGCCGACGAGATCGGTGTAATTGCTGCCGACGCCGACAAAGGCGGGCGTGGTGGAGTTCGAGGTCGGCGTGAACGTGGTGGTCCAGGTGGTGCCGCCGTCGCCGGACGAAAGTACCCCGATCGTCCCGCCGTTCACGGTCAGGTCGGAGGCGTCGAAATTGGTCACCGGCTCGCTGAACGTGATCGTCACGGTCGCGGTTTCGCCCACACCCAGCGTGCCGTTGCCGTTGCCGTTCTCGGTCATGATGATCGAGGCGACGGTCGGATTGAGCATGTCGACCTCGATGCCGTAGACACCCGGCACGCCGGTGTTGCCGACGAGGTCGGTCCAGCCGCTGCCGATCTGCACCGTCACTATGCCATCGTAGCCGTCATCCGCCGTAAAGATCGCCGTGTAGTGCGACAGATCGATCTGTACGAAGTTGCCGAACGTGCCGTTGGCGTAGGTCAGATCTCCTAGATCGAAGCCGGTGACCGCCTCGCTGAAGGTGAAGGTCACGAGCGTGGAGGGCTGCGCGTCGGTGAGCGGCTCGGCGAGTGCTTCCACCGTCACGGTCGGATTCTGCGTGTCGATGCCGATCGTGCGGATGTCGCCACCGCCCAGATTGTCGCGCAGGTCGGTGTAGCTGTTGGCCAACACCGCGACCGAGCCGGTGCCGCTGAAATCCGGCGCGGCGTTGAAGATCGCGGTCCAGACATTGGCGTCGATCTGATCGAAGCCGGTGAGGAAGCCGCCGACCACCTGGACATCGCTCTCGCCGAACATCTGCACCGCCTCGTTGAACGTGAAGGTCACGTTCGCGGTCGGCGAGCCGTCGTTGAGCGACAGCGCATGGATGGTGATGGCGACGGTCGGGTTGAGCGTGTCGATGTGCACCGTATCGCTGCCGGCCGCGCCGCCGCTGCCGATGGAGTCGATGTAGCTGCCGGCGGTCACCGAGACCGAGCCGATGACGTCGATGCCGTTGTCGGAGGTGAGCGTGGCCCGGTACTGGGTCGGGCTGATCTGCGTCAGGCCGGTGAGCTGGCCGCCGACCACGGTGATGTCGTCGATGGAAAAGCCGGTGACCGGCTCGCTGAAGGTGAAGAACACGTTGGAAACAGGCTCGGTGTCGGTCAGCTCGAGCTTGACGATGTTCACCGTCACCGTGGGCGCCGGATCGACGATGATCTCGTAGTTGTCGGAGACCGCCGGCGCCGCAGGCGGATTGCCGGCGGCGTCGCTCCAATCCGTTCCGACCGTGATGACGTTGGTGAGATCGGTTGCCGGCGCGGTCGGCGTAAATGTCGCCGTGAACACCTTTGGATCCAACGTCGGGGTGATCGCGCTCAGCGTGCCGTTTTCCACCGTGACGTCGGCGTTGGTGAAATTGGTCGGCGCTTCGCTGAAGGTGAAGGTCACCAGCGCCGTCTCGCCGTTCACGAGCGACGTGTCGGACATGCTGATGGCGACGGTCGGGTGGCTCGTGTCCTTCACGCTGTTGTCGCCGCTGCCATTGGCATTGTTGCCGGCGGTGTCGGTGACGCTGATGGTGGCCGTGATCGGCCCGTCGGCGAGACTGGAAAGATCGACGCTGAACGTGCCGTTGCTGAGGCCGGACACCACTACGTCAGGCGTTGACCCGTTGCCGTCGGAGAAGGTCACCGTCGCCGTGGCGTCGGCATCCACGCCCGACACGGTGTAGGACACCGCACCATCCTCGGCATCATTGATGAACCCATCGCCGTCGTTGATGACGACGGCCGCGGGCGGGGGAGCGTCCGCCCCGGTGTCAACGATATAGCTTCGTGTCGCATTGGCGGTGGTGGAGTTGCCGGCCGCGTCGGTGGTGGTGACGCTGGCATCGACGGTGAGATCGCTGTCGGCCAACAGCGCGGAGCCGGGCACGTCGATGCTGAAGGTGCCGCCGGCCTGCACCAGGCCGGTATAGTCGGTGCCGTGCACCGTCAGCGTGACGGTGTCGCCGACCTGCACGTCGCCGCCCACCGTGCCGGTGATCGCCACATTGGCGCTCGCCCCCTCCGCAAGATTGATCACGTCGTCGCCGGTGATGGCGTTGAGCGCGATGCTGGCATCGGGCGCGATCTGATCGAGCGTGTAGCCGCGGTTGGTGGTCGCGGTGGTGGAGTTGCCGGCCGCGTCGGTGGTGGTGACGCTGGCATCGACGGTGAGATCGCTGTCGGCCAACAGCGCGGAGCCGGGCACGTCGATGCTGAAGGTGCCGCCGGCCTGCACCAGGCCGGTATAGT